>JBEKEO010000194.1:0-6027 GCA_050013795.1 Bacteroidales bacterium | reverse complement strand
TACCTTATATCCTTATACCTTTTGCAATTTGAGGAAACAATATTACAAAAATATTTTATTTTGTTGCATATATAAGAAAGGTTTGCTCTAAAGTGAAGTCCTTTCATTTGTTTATTGTAAAGTATTACTTAGATTTATTTGCTGAAATCTTGGAAATAACTTTGCCTTTACCCTTAAAAACAAATTCAGCGCCTGAAACTGATGTTAATTTTCCTTTAACCACCAGCGAAGTAGCGGTGTCATTCAAATAAATCAATGCACCGGGGTCAAAAGTAAAATTCCCTTTACCATGGCCTTTATCAATAAGTATTTTTCCGTTACCGTTCATCCGTACCTGCGCCGATGAATTAACAGTTAACCGGGCGCCGCCTTTTACTATAAGCGTTCCATTCCAGAAATTATCATCGCTGCCGGTTAATATTGCCCCGTTATCAATAATCAATGAAGCGCCCTTTTCAACAGTTATTGTTGAATTATCAGCCATTACCAACGAACATTGAATAGTAAGCGAAGTATTCTTTTCAACAGTTAAATCTCCCGTAATTATTCTCGAAGTATTCCATGTTGCATTGGAAGAAACTGTATCTGAATTTGCAGGGTCATAATCACAACTTAAATATTGCGTATAGCTGTAATTGGATAAAGCATTGCAATGAATAGTCCCCATTTGCATTGGCGAAAGATATGTCCTGCAAATATTATATCCCATGATATTGTTTGATATGCCCGTATCACCGGTACCACAACCGCAGGAAGGGATTTTTTTCACACCACATTCTAACCAGCCTTTATTGCAATCGGGCTGATATGTATCTGAAAACCCGCCTGAATTTATACATTGTTTACCCGCACAATCGCCCGTATGATATAGTCCGAGCACATGCCCCAGTTCGTGGGCAAGCATTTGTGCAGCAGCCCAATTTGGGGTCACACATATCATATTTTAATGTGCATAGTACGAAGAATAAGGATGAAGCCCGCATCCGGAACCTTCAGTAAAATGCGGATCCTGGTAATAAAATATATTTATTTCATTCGCTTTATTTACATCGAATTTGCTATAATATTTACCTTCACAGGCATCTGGTGTATTTGAAGAATAAAATGTGTCATTATCATGAAAATATATCTTCATTAATTTAAATCTTACCCTGCTGTCGTTGATATATTCCGCAGGTGGATTTACAGGCATTGTAGGGGGTGATATATAAGTGTACATCTGGTTTACCCATGTAATTTGTTGCCTGAATGCCGTTGTATCAGATAATTTATATACACCGCTGCCATCTGATTTCCTGAATAAATGAATATTTACCCTGTATGTAATTATTGGTGTATTTTGATAATGATTACTTGTATCAGGAATATATTTCATGTAATCAGTGCATGAAGAAATCTCATTCTTGCCTGAAGTATTTTTGAAACTCCCGTTTTTTATTTGCTTGGTAGATTGTGCAAAGCAATCAATACATAATATTACTAAACATATTATAAAGAAGAAATTTATTTTCATTTTCATGGCTTTGAGTTGCTTTGTAAAGAGCATATGTAATCAGGTATATGGTATAAGGGAATAAGGTATAAAAAAAACTTTTATCCCCTTTACCTATATACCTTTATACCCCTATACCTAATTTAGTAATTTAGTCACTTATTCTTTAAAATGGCTTTTAGCAATAGCATTATATATAGCCTGCTGAATATCGGTACGGATATTCATATCAATAATCTTTTTATTATCAGCATCAGGATAAACCCTGTTAGATAAGAAAATATAAATAAGGTTTTCCTTAGGGTCAACCCAAAAATAAGTGCCGGTGAATCCCGAATGTCCAAAACTTCTATCTGAAGCGCTTTTACAACACGGATTTGAGCCCTTCGAAAACAAAGCAGGTTTATCAAAACCAAGAGCCCGCCTGTTATTGTTTTGCGGAAACTGGTACTTTGTGAATTCTTCAACAGTAGAATCACTAAAGTAACGCATACCTGCATATTCGCCTTTCTGCAATATCATCTGCATAAGTGTTGCCAAATCATTTGCATCGGAAAACAGACCTGCATGACCGCATACACCACCCATCATGGCTGCACCCTGGTCGTCAACATCGCCATATACTAATTGTTTTCTCCAAATAGCATCAATCTCAGTAGGAACTATGCGTGAAAGTTTAAATTTTTCCCTTGGCATAAATCCGGTGGAACTCATGCCAAGAGGATTGTAGAAATTATCCTGTAAATATGTTTCAAAATTTTCACCGGTGATTCGTTCAATAATTTTCATCATCAGGTAAAAGCCCATATCGCTGTATAAATATTCTTTCTTTTTATTCAATGGAGATTTAATAATTTCCTGAATGATAGAATCCGGATAATCCTTTCGTATATAAAGACTATCAGCAACGCGGTAAGGGAATTTTTCAGATTTGACTTTATGATAAATAGTTGTATCAACTTTACCATTTTTGATGGTTTCCAAATAAAAAGGAATCCATGCTTTAAGGCGCGCCTGGTGGGCGAGCACATCCCTTATAACAATATGCTCTTTGTTTGAACCTTTCAGAATAGGAAGATAATCGCCAAGTTGTTTATCAATATCCAGTTTACCTTCATCGTACAACTTCATAATAGCCATGGTTGTTGCTTCAATCTTGGTTACAGAAGCCATATCAAAAATATCGTTAACCAATGTAGGGGCTTTATTCTCGTAAGTATGATAACCAAAAGCTTTATCATAAAATACTTTTCCATCTTTTGCTGCCAGAACGACGCAACCGGGATATGCTTTATTCCTGATCCCTTTCATTGCAATGGAATCAATAACCGCAAGGTCTTTGTCATTAATATTTAATTCACGTGGTGAAGTGTATTTCAGCCTGAATGAATCTTTAACCGGTAAAACTTCCTGTCCAGTTTTTTCATTTACAGACTGTGTAGTAAGACCTGAGTTAAGAGGGAAATCAGGAGATGCAGTAACCGGAAGCTTTCCTTTAAAAGGAATACCGCCGAAGAGCATTTGTGCAGAAAGGTCCTCTGCAATATTGATATTTTGATATGACATAACAACTACATCAATATTCTTAGTATTACGAAACATTCCTAATGTATATGGATTACCAAAAACATCAAGAATAATTTTCTTATGCCTGCTTAATGAATCTACAAAGTCTATGGCTTGCTTGGTAATGCCGAATTTTTTTGCAACAAGGTTATGCGTATCGTGTATGCCGACAATAATAAGATTATACTTTTTAAGCTTCTTGCGAAGAGTATCGGCTTCTCCTTTCTTGCAATTCTTATTCAGGTTAAAATAGTCAATAGAAGCATAATTTGAAAGAACCTTTTGAAATGTCCTTATTGCAGTATCGCCAACAGACACTACCGCCATTTTCAGGGTATCTAAACGCTGCAGAGGAATTAAATTATTTTTATTCTGAACCAGAGTGATTGCATTCTCAAATATCAAACGTTGCAGGTAACTAATATCAGGGGAATTCAGGTCTTCATAAAGTCCTTTTGTTTCAACAGGTTTAATATGATTAAGCCCTGCCTGATATTTATAATAAAGGATCTTTTTGCATTTCAGATCAATATAATCCTGAGTAATCAATGAAGTGTCAACAGCTTTTTTAATCCTATTAATAGCGACAGGCAAATCCTGTGGAATAAGTAATATATCATTACCAGCCATTAATGCATCCAATTCAGCAAAACCTTTTTTTTGTGTTTTACTGATACCTTTCATATCAAGAGCATCGCTAATAACAATACCTTTAAACCCAAGTTTGTTTTTTAAAAGCCCTGTAACTATCACTTTCGATACGCTTGAAATACTTTTTTTTGATGAATCCAGTGACGGGACATTCAAATGACCTACCATTATTGAACTCACATTATTCTTGATCATTTCTTTGAAAGGGAACAGATCAAGTGTATCAATCATTTTCCTCGAATGGCGGATAACAGGAAGAGTGTAATGCGAATCTACATCGGTATCGCCATGACCTGGGAAATGTTTCGCGCAAGCAAGGACTCCGTTATTCTGAAGCCCTTTCATATACGCTATTCCTTTCTTTGCAACATTATACTTGCTCTCGCCAAAAGAACGACTGTTTATTACAGGATTCTTAGGATTGCTGTTAACATCAACATCAGGAGCGAAATTCATTTGTATGCCCATTCTCTTACATTCACGGGCAATTTCTGAGCCTACCATATAAATAATGCTGTCATATTGAATAGCGCCAAGTGTTATTTGCCTTGGAAATGAAGGAGTGCTATCCAATCGCATTGCAAGTCCCCACTCGCCGTCAATTGAAATCATTAATGGAACTTTCGCTTTCTTCTGAAACTGATTTGTCCACTCTGCTTCACTTACAGGGCCACCATTAAAGAAAGCTATTCCTCCTACTTTATAATCGCATACCTGTTTTGATATATCATTAAAAGACTTAGTGTCTCCATTTGAAAAGACTTTAATCATGAAGAGTTGTTCAATCCTCTCTAATGGAGTCATTGTTTTAAATACAGAATCAACCCATAAAGAATCTGGACGATGCGTATTTTGAGATTTCAGAGAAAGAAAAGTAAAACTTAATATAATAACCCCTGCAAGAAACTTCATCATTCTTAGTCTTTGAATTAAGTCGCTAAAATATTCAATATTTTCCTCTTTATATAAATATAATGAATATCCTTAATTTCAATGACACACATTACGTATTTCCCACAATTGACTGGCATTAATAGTATCATTACTTTTACATGCTAATATTAACAAGTATTTCAAGGGAAGCGAATGGAAGAATATCAGACCTTAAACGATAAAGCATACAAGTTTATCTCAAATGATGGAATCTCTGTAGTAAATTTTTATGTTGAATGGAATTTTTATAGTAAAATTCAAAAGTTGATACTAAATAAATTTCATCAAGTTACCGGTAACAAAACAAAAATATATCACATAAACTGTGATAGGAATAAATCTCTTACAGAAAAACTTAAAATTGTTTCATATCCAACTATTCTAATTTATAAAAACGGTAAGATGGTTTCACATCTGAGCGGCTTACAGGATAACGAAACATTGATAGAACAGGTCAATAAATTCTTATAACCAGCATTATGAACATGGTTCATTTTAATAAGAATAAGAAATTGCAATGGTTTAAACGATTAACACGTCCTGTAAATATCATAGCTATTATAATAGGAGGAATACTTGGTTATGTTTTTTACTTTTCTACCAGTTGCTGTTCTGATGAAATGGCTTTAAGCCTTAATCCGTTATATACTGTCATTTATGGTGGTATGACAGGTATGCTGATATCAATCAGGCGTTGATGTTTTGTTTTTCATAGTGTTTTGGGTTATGAAAGGGAGATGGGGGTCTCCCTTTTATATTATAGTCTGTCGCCACTTTCCTGTTTTCAGGTAAATAAACGACATGGTGCCTATCATCATAAAATATATACATTCCACTATCCATACATAGTAAACAGGCGTTTTAAATACAATCGCGAGCAAATATGCTGTTATCTGGTAAACAGTAATGGCTATTATCTCGAACATAAAGGTTACTCTCGTATTACCTGTACCGGAAACGCCCTGAAACATCACCATTGCAATAGAAAAGAAGATCATTGTTGTGGCAATTACATATAAAACATAAATCGAATCGGGGATTAGGCTGGTATCATTGGTATAAATTGAAACTATAGCACGTGGGAAAATGAACAGTACCAATACTGCTATAGTGGTAAGAAGGAAACTCATTACCGAAATCTTCTTTATCAGGGAAATTACTTTATCCTTCAAACCTTCGCCCATGGCATTGCTCACAAGGGTATTGCATGCAGAACTCAAGCCCCAGATGGGAATTATCATCAACATATAAATGCTTCGGCAGATGTTTGAAACCGCAAGAGCTTTCTCTCCTAAATGTTCTATTATCATAAAGAAAACAAACCAGCCAAAGAATGAAAGAAAGTTCTGCAACATAACAGGGACCGACAGATTAAGCAATCCGCG
>JBEKEO010000193.1:0-6031 GCA_050013795.1 Bacteroidales bacterium | reverse complement strand
GGCGATTCGCGCATGGCGAATCGCCACCTCATCCCCCACAAAAAAATAAATAAATTGTCATTCCGAATGGATTCGCCGGATGGCGGAGTAATGAGGAATCTAATATGATAAAATACTTTTTTGTGTAACATCAGTTATTATTAAAATCAATATAAAATTATTATGAACATCCTTGTCTATTTCGGGCATCCTTCTCAATATCTTTTCCTGAGACAATCTATAATAAAGTTAAAGGGCAAAGGGCATCAGATAGATATCATAATAAGGACGAAAGATGTTTTGGAAAACCTTTTAATAAGTGACAATTTCAGGTATCAAAATATTTTGCCTAAAGGCCGGAGAGCTAAAAAGATATTGATATTCTTTAGCATGATAAAGCGGGATATACGGATATTCGGGCTTACCCGAAGAAAAAAATATGATTTATTAATCGGAACCGATCCTTCCCTGGCACATATAGGTTTTATCAGAAGAATTCCGGTTATAACCGTTCTTGAAGATGATTTTAAAGTCGTTCCTTTTTTAGCAAGAACAACATTTCCTTTCACAACAACCATTTTGACGCCGGAAGTATGCAATATTGGAAGATATACCCGGAAAAAAGCAGGTTATAAAGGCTATATGAAACTTGGATATCTGCATCCTTCAGTTTTTCAGGCTGATCATAATAAAATCGGATTTGACGAATCATTCGTAATTATACGTTTGACAAAACATTCGGCACACCATGACTTTGGAATTACCGGTTTAAATATATCATTAGTTAGAAAAATAATAACAGAGGTCTTAAAAACGGGTAGAAAAATTTTAATATCATCAGAAGCTAAAATTGAGGATACAATTTTAAAGGATTATTCTTTAAATGTTAACCCAAGCGACATTCATCACTTTTTAAGCTTTGCCGACCTATTGATCTCTGACAGTCAGAGCATGAGCGTTGAAGCAGCTATGTTAGGCACTCCGTCAATCCGCATAAGCGATTTTGTGGGCAGGATAAGTGTTCTTGAAGAGTTGGAACATAAATACAATCTCACCTTCGGAATAAAGCCTGATGAAAATGATAAAGTATTAACAAAATTAACAGAACTTCTTAATTTTCCTGATCGGAAAAATGTTTTTCAGATACGAAGAAACAATATGCTTGATGATAAGATTAATGTAACGGATTTCATGGTCTGGTTTCTGGAAAGCTATCCACAAAGTATAAAAATAATAAAAGAAAATCCCGATTATCAAAATCGTTTTTCTCAGGCTGGTGTTAGTTCACAAGTGATTGCGGAGAAAGATGCCTGTCTGATTAGTGACAACTCATTTTATAGTAAAAACTTTTCGAGAGACTTTACTATATCCCTTTATAATAATTTAATTCAGGCATTACAGAAGAATGGTTATGAATTTCAAACCTTGAAGGATTTTATTGTTCAGCCAAAACAAAAAGCCTCTATGCTAAGACATGATGTGGACGAGTTGCCATATAATTCATTAAAAACAGCTCAAATAGAATATAAATCAGGTATTAAGAGCAGTTATTTTTTTCGTATTATTCCCAGAAGTCTTAATGAAACTGTTTTAAAAGAAATTGCAGAAATGGGTCACGAAATTGGTTATCATTATGAAGATTTAACTTTATGCAAAGGAGATATTGATAAAGCTTACGACTCTTTTTGCAGGAATTTAGAAAAGCTGCGAAAATTATATCCTGTAAAAACCATTTGTATGCATGGCAGCCCGTTGAGTAGATGGGACAGCAAGGATATCTGGAGAAAATACGATTATAAAAAATTGGGGATTATTGCAGAGCCATATTTTGACATTGATTTCTCAAAAGTATTTTACTTAACGGATACCGGTCGTTGCTGGGATGGGCAAAGATTTAATATCCGTGATAAAATAACTACTTCTTTCAATTTATCCTTTCACTCAACGAAAGACATCATCCATGCAATTACAACAAAAAAGCTACCTGATCAGATAATGTTTACAATTCATCCGCAGCGTTGGAGCAATAAGCCTTTACCCTGGATTAAAGAGTTATTGGCACAGAACATTAAGAATATAATAAAAAGCACGTTTGTCAGCAAGGAATAAATCAGGGGGAGATGAAGAAGTAGGCAGTGGCAGGAGGCAGTCATCAGTCAGGAATGGGAGAAAGTGAGACGACGGGAGTGTGAGAGGGTGCGATACGCAAATAAGGCGACAGAGAGAAGAGGCGAGTGCGCGAGAGTGAGAATGTGGGAAGATGGGAAAATGAGAAGGGGAGACGAAGCGATAGGGCGACAGGGAGATGAAAAAGTAGGCAAGAGGCAGTCATCAGTCAGGAATAGGAGAAAGTGAGACGACGGGAGTGTGAGAGGGTGCGACATGCAAATAAGGCGACAGAGAGAAGAGGCGAGTGCGCGAGAGTGAGAATGTGGGAAGGTGGGAAAATAAGAAGGGGAGACGAAGCGATAGGGCGAAAGGGCAAAGGAGGCGACAGGTAGAATGTTTCAGATTTTAATTAAAAATTAAATGCTGCTGGAAGGGAAATTGGGAAGAGAGAGATTCCTCATCCCTGAAGAGCGGGATTCGGAATGACAGGTATGGTTATGGCATAAAAAAGGAAAAGGCGCAGGAGTTTTGCAAGAGGCAAAACTCCTGCGCCTTTTCCCTCCCTCCCAAAAAATAAATAATTGTCATTCCGAATGGATCCGCCGGCTGGCGGAGAAATGAGGAATCTCCATTTAAAATAAAATTTCCCTGAAACAATTTTATAAAAAGTCTATATTCCTGCTTTGGGACGAAGCGGAGTATACTCTGACAAAGGAAGGGCGTGAAACAAATAACGTAAATTAGCATCCCTGTAATTCAGGGATTTTTTGTTTCTCTACCAGCTGGTTTTAAAAAGGTTATTAGTTTATAGTCATAGCAGCCGGTTTAGTTATTGGTCTTGGTTTATAGTTTTAAATCCCATAGACTATTAACATAAAACCAAACTGGCAGCCTTGACCAATAACCACAGACCTACTAATGTCTATCGGGACGACAAACAGGTATTTTAAGCATTTTGAAAGCGGTTTATTATAATACTTCAATTACGGCAAGGGCATCGTGATTTCCTTTGTTCAGGGATTGCAGTGCATTATTTGCCATTTTAAAAAATCTTATACCTAGAACAAAGAATGTAAAACCTGTTCCTTCAGGTTTGGTCAAGGGAGTTAAATGCACAGGGACGATCTTTTTCACTTTTCCGGAAGTTACTTCATTTGTAGGTTGCAGCCGGTATGTTCTTTTTGTAAAATCAATATGTCCTGTCGCGCCCCTGATGCTGAAATGAGTGGCTCCTTTTGGAATTTTCAGGCTCTTCGATGGAACAAAATTCGGGATGCTGATAGTATAGGTGCTGCTGTCAATTGTCCAGGGAGCAAGAAGCACCTTGCCCAGTTCCGCATCTATGTTGAAATTCAAAGATTTCATAATGGCTTTCCCCTCGGCGCTTTTCAATCCTTCATCAAGCGTTCTTTCTCCTCTTGGGTTAATTTTGTCCAGTTTCATGATTTCAAGCATATACTTGGTAAATCTGCCGCTTATTAAGTAATCTGTAAAAGCATGATGAATCGATGCTAAGACTGCGTGGCGCAACAGTTTGCTGTCTTTGCCAGCTGTCGCAAATTGTGCACGGTTTTCCCTTATCTTTGCAAAGCGAGGACTATTTTTGATAGTGGATTTGCTAGGCGATGAGGCTGCACTACGGGCAGCCCAGCGGCCGTCCTTTAATTGGTAAATGTTCATACCATGCATGGTACCTTTTAACCCGAAGGGATTTTCAATTATTGCCATAGTTAATAGTTTTTTGGTGAATACTTTTTTTAATTATTTATGATGCCACAAAGATAATTAATTCTTTGGTACAAATTACGTAAATAATTGATTAGGTATGATTTATCTTCATTTTTCTTTGTTTTACTTTGTTTTGTTTTTTAAAAAAGCTTTTCTTTCTTAATTTTGCTTTCAGATTCCTTTTTTTTCTTAATCGGGATTTAGGGAATGATTGAAATAGAAATTGATCGTTTTGAATAACAGGAATAAGAAAGAGAGTTTCCTCATCCCTGAAGAGCGGGATTCGGAATGACAGAAGGTGTTATTATATAAAAAGGGGCAAAGGCGCAGGAGCTTCGCAGGATGCAAATCTCCTGCGCCTTTGCCTTTCACTCCTTCCCCATAAAATAAATAAATGTCATTCCGAATGGATCCGCCTAAGGCGGAGAAATGAGGAATCTCTCTGTGACGAAATTTCATAATATATTAAGTCAATTGTTACAATCAGAAACTTGAGAAAATGGGAAGATGAGAAAATGAGAAGGCAAGACGAAGCGATTGAGCGATAACGCGAGGGGGCGATGAAGGTGGTAGAGTGAATGGGCGAATAAGCGAAAATTCTCTGCGGTCTTTGCGTTAGGACTTTGCGTACTTTGCGTGAAACAAATAACGAAAATTAATATCCCTGTAATTCAAGGATTTTTTATTCAAAATTAAAGAATCAGAAAATTTACCGTGTAAATTTATAATTTAATTATCAATTTGCACGGTTTGTTTTTTTGTAGTATCTTTGCTGAAAAAAGAAAATGTATTATAAAAGGCATATAGAAAAGGAACTCAAAAGAAGCATCAGGACAAATCCAGTCACTGTCATACTGGGACCAAGGCAGTGCGGGAAGTCAACGCTTGCAAAAGAGATCATCAGGACGAGAAAAAGATCAATATATCTTGACCTGGAAAGGCCAAAAGACCTTGACAAATTGCAGGATGCTGATTTTTATCTTTCATCCATGAAAGGGAATTTAATATGCATTGATGAAATACAGAGAAAACCTGAACTTTTCCCTTTATTAAGAAGCTTATGCGATGAATGGGGTGGCAATTCGCATTTTCTTATTTTAGGCTCTGCTTCGCGTGACTTGATACATCAGTCATCTGAAACACTGGCCGGCAGAATACGATATTTATATTTAACACCATTTCTTCCGGATGAGGTGGATGAAAAAATAAAATTATCACATTATCTGGTAAGGGGAGGATTTCCTAAAAGTATTCTTCAAAAAAATGAAATAGATTCTTTCAACTGGAGAGAATCATTTATCACCACATTTCTTGAAAGAGACCTGTTGCTCTGGTCTGGTTTTTCTCCAAATACAATGAGGCGGTTATGGCAAATGCTGGCTTTTAATAACGGTCAAACCATAAACTTCTCACAGCTGGGTTCCTCGCTTGGTGTCAGTCATGGAACCATCCGTAATTATGTAGAACTTTTACAGGGCACTTTTATGGTTCAGCTTGTTCCTCCCTTCACATCAAACATTGGTAAAAGGCTTGTAAAATCCCCAAAAGTTTATTTGAATGATGCCGGCATCATAAATGCATTGCTGGGAATAAATAACATTAATCAGCTCTTGGGAAATCATGTATATGGCTCATTATGGGAATCTATTGTTTTGTCATTTATAAAAGATAGGTTCCCAAATTCAGATATATCCTTTTACAGGACAAGCCATGGCGCAGAACTGGATTTTGTTATTACATACGGTAATAATCATTTGGGAATTGAATGCAAAGCAAGCGTTTCACCTGCACTTGAAAAAGGCACTTATATTGCTATTGATGATATTAAGCCAGTTCATACTATTGTCGTTTGTCCTGCAGAAAAAGGTTGGCAAATGAAGAAAAATATTACAGTGTCATCATTATCTGAAATCTATCTATTAATTAAAAAATATCTGGGTTGATGAATGAAAAGCTAAAACTTGCCAGTTTTGCGCGATTTAAATAAAGAGGGACTCAGTGTAACATCATTTTTCTGTCGACTTCGACACGTTCCGCAAGAGCGGAACGGCTCAGCCTGACAGAAAAATTACTAAGGAAGGGTGTGAAATATTGAAAGAGAAGAGGGGGAGATGAAGAAGTAGGCAGCGGCAGGAGGCAGTCATCAGTCAGGAATAGGAGAAAGTGAGAATGTGGGAAGGGGAGAAGATGCGATGGAGCGATCGGGAGATGAAGA
>JBEKEO010000192.1:0-6060 GCA_050013795.1 Bacteroidales bacterium | reverse complement strand
ACATGGTATAGCCGTAAGCGCCGATAATGCTCTTTATATAATCCTTCACAAATAATATCTTCGAGGCCTGTTTCATATTCACCACGAAAACAAAATCATAATCCTTACCTGATATCATATGCGCAGAGACCAGCAATTGCCGGTCGCTGAAGAGAATGTCCATTGTTGAGTTATCTTTTATAAGCGAATCGAGGGTGGCCGCATGTTTGCTGATAGATGCGAAATGCTTGTTATCCAACAGGTGCTTCCACATTTTGCTGTCGCTAAGCGTGCTCCAGCCTTTAGTGAGATTTGAGGTTTCGATGATATAAATAGCATCATCCGGAATTGCAGTGAATGGATTTCGTGTCTTGGATTCGGAGAACCAGATATACAATACAAAAGATGCTATGGCAAGAACAATAATGATAAACAGCCAGAGAACAATTTTTTTACGAGTACTCATGTATGATTTGGATTAATGAAGGAAAACTTATGTACAAAAATAAAAGGAAATAATGAAACATTTGAAACGAAGATCAATTATTTCAGAGTAGTGATTATTCCTGCGTACTCTTTTGCAGACAAGCGAAAGCGGAACAACAGAGAGCCAAACAGAATGTTTATGCTTTAACTCCTTTTGAAATGCGGCATATCGAATGGAATCTCAATAGAAAACTCAATCAGTCCTTTAAGCTCGCCATCAACGAACCATGGAGACTGATGAATGAACTTTTTTATCCCGTTCTTCTCAATAGTATATGAATTGGCTTTTCCCGACTGTAGCAATTTTTTTAGCTTAGTCTTTGCGGGCTCAGTATGGCAGTCTAAAAGGTTTTTCCCTATCAGCTTTGCACCACCGTCTTTTGCATAGGCTTTTTGCGCTTGTTTATTCATGTAAAGGATATCGCCCTCTTTATCACAAACAATAATGTTGGAAGGAAAACCGTCCTGCCACTTATATACTAAAGGTTTCATGGGTTAATGTTCGTTAGGATTTCTTCTGCAATAATAAGAAATTATCTGGAGTAAGCATAAAAAAAACAATGGGTTCTATTTTATTAGAACCCATTGAACAAACTAAAAAAACTAAACAATCAAATTTATTGTACTGTTTGAAGGTAAAACCCATAAACCCAAAGAACAGCAAACAAACAATTATGAAGTATCTGTAACAAAGATACAGCTATCTGAAAGCTGAAACAATTCGTATGTTCCGCAAAATTTTATTGATGATACTACTTAATGTTATTGCTTAAATTAAGTGCTATTACTTATTACTGGGTTTAGTTTTATTAAAGAAAACAAGCTTATCGTCAATAAAATCAAGTACTATCTCGGTTTCACGATGCACCTCTCCTGATAGTATCATCTTTGAAAGTTCGTTCAGTACTTTGCGTTGAATTACCCTTTTCAGAGGTCGTGCACCCAGTTGTGGATCGAAACCAAGTTGCGCTATCCATTCAATGGCATCAGGTGCAATGCTAAGCTTAATGCCACTTTCAGCCAAATGCTGTTTTACACTATCCAATTGTATTCCTACGATCTTGGAAATCTCATTTCTTGTAAGCGGGTTGAACATGATGATCTCGTCAATACGGTTAAGGAATTCAGGAGGTATGGTTTTCCTAAGCAGATTATAAAGCTCTTTTCTAGTCTCCGCTATCATAGCATCGCGATTATACTCATTAAGGTTTTCCAGTTTTTCATGTATGATATGCGACCCGATATTGGATGTCATGATGATGATGGTATTCTTGAAATCTGCTGTCCTGCCCTTGTTGTCGGTAAGCCTTCCTTCATCAAGCACCTGTAAAAGGATATTGAATACATCAGGATGCGCTTTTTCAATTTCATCAAGCAGCACTACCGAATAAGGTTTGCGACGAACGGCTTCAGTTAGCTGACCGCTTTCTTCATATCCCACGTATCCCGGAGGTGCGCCTATAAGTCTTGATACAGTGTGCCTTTCCTGGTACTCGCTCATATCAATTCTAACTAAAGCCGCTTCATTGTCGAAGAGGAATTCTGCAAGGGCCTTTGCCAATTCAGTCTTTCCAACACCTGTGGTGCCAAGAAAGATAAATGAGCCTATCGGACGCTTTACATCCTGCAATCCGGCCCTGCTTCTCCTGATAGCATCAGAAATAGCTTCTATGGCTTCATCCTGCCCGACCACGCGTTTATGCAGTTCTTCTTCAAGATGCAATAATTTTTCTTTCTCGCTTTGAAGCATCTTACTTACAGGGATACCTGTCCACTTGGAAACCACTTCAGCTATATCTTCCGTATCAACTTCTTCTTTAATTAAAGCGGAATCAACCTGAATATCCTGTAATTTTTTATGCAATACTTCAAGGGCAGTTTCGGCTTCTTTTATACGCCCGTAGCGCAATTCGGCCACCTTGCCGTAATCGCCAGAACGTTCTGCCTGCTCTGCCTCGAACTTATATTGTTCAATGTCGGTCTTCTTTTTCTGAATGCCGTCCACTACCTCCTTTTCAGCCTGCCACCTTGATTTGACACGATTCCTATCGTCATTCAGGTTGGCAAGGGTTTCATTCAGTTCATTAAGTTTTACTTTATCATTCTCTCTCTTGATCGCTTCGCGCTCAATTTCAAGCTGCCTTATTCGGCGCTCAATTTCGTCCAGTTCTTCAGGCACTGAGTTTATCTCAAGCCTTAGCTTTGATGCGGCTTCATCAATAAGATCGATAGCTTTATCGGGCAGGAAACGATCGGTAATATAGCGCTGCGACAGCTCGACTGCTGCAATAATGGCTTCATCCTTAATCCTTACCTTGTGGTGGGTTTCGTATCTTTCCTTCAGTCCACGAAGGATAGAGATAGAATCATCCTTATCCGGTTCATCCACCATTACTATCTGGAAACGGCGTTCAAGGGCTTTGTCTTTTTCAAAATATTTCTGGTATTCTTTTAGTGTTGTAGCACCTATAGCTCTCAACTCACCTCTTGCCAAAGCAGGCTTCAGTATGTTGGCAGCATCCATTGCACCTTCGGAAGCACCTGCTCCCACAAGTGTATGTATCTCGTCAATGAAAAGAATGATCTCTCCGTCAGAATTGACCACTTCTTTAATAACTGCTTTCAATCGTTCTTCAAACTCGCCTTTGTATTTGGCTCCTGCAATCAGGGCGCCCATATCGAGAGAGAAGACTTTCTTACTTTTGAGATTTTCGGGGACATCGCCTTTCACAATACGGTGTGCCAATCCTTCGGCTATGGCTGTTTTACCCACACCCGGTTCACCTATCAATATAGGGTTGTTCTTTGTCCTTCTTGAAAGTATCTGCAATATCCTTCTTATCTCGTCAACCCTGACGATAACGGGATCAAGCTTGCCTGTAGCAGCCATCTCGTTCAGGTTAATGGCATATTTGTTCAGTGCATGATATGTTTCATCCGACGACTGTGTATTTACTTTTGAGCCTTTGCGCAGGTCTTTAATAGCGGCTTTCAGATCCTTTTCATTTACGCCGGCATCCTTCAGCATGTTGGAAACATCATCGCCTGCCGAAAGTATGGCAAGCAGCAAATGTTCAATGGAAATAAACTCATCGCCGAACTCCTTTAAATAGGTATTGGCTTTTTGTATCACCTGGTTTGCCTTGGGTGACAGGTACTGCGCGCTGCCCGTAACCTTGGCATAGCCTTCGATTATCCTGTTTAGAACTGTTTCAACATTATTCAGGTTTACATTGAGTTTCTTTAAAAGATAAGGCGTAACATTCTCGTCTACGGCAAGTATAGCTTTAAGCAGGTGGCCTGTCTCAATGGCCTGGTGATTGTAGCCGAAAGCTATCTCCTGTGCTTTCTGTATAGCTTCCTGCGATTTAATGGTAAAATTATCTAAGTTCATAGTTGATTATTTTCTGAAAAACATCATCATCAAATTAAGAACCATTAAATGAAAAGCATGTTTTTATGGTAATATTGGCATAATAGGGAAGGAGGGGAGTGACTTTTTGTCAAGTATTAACCAGGAGAATTACTCATTTATTGGGAACAAGCCCGGCTTTTTTTACAGCTTCATTGAAACTTCCGAAACGTTTAAAATATGTTGCAACGTTTACAATTCCTTCTTTATTGATGTAACGTGCAGAAGGTGTTCGTCCGAGTTGTTTTGATAATTTCTTCAGGTGGTTTAGCAGATACTTATCGGAATATTTTGGGAGATTCACTGTTTTAGTGGGCGCAAGCCCGGCTTTTTTTACAGCTTCAGTGAAACTTCCGAAACGTGTAATATATGCTGTAGCTTTTACAATTCCTTCTTCATTGATGTAACGTGCGGTAGGTGTTCGTCCGAGTTGTATTGCTATTTTTTTCAGGTGGTTTAGTAAATACTTATCGGAATATTTTTTATTAATGCCTCTTTTTCTGAATGGAACATGCACAACCGTTTCCTGTTCATTGCCTGAATTGCCTAAACGAATATAATAAAGATATGAGTGAGGTGTATCCTCTTCTTTAATGTTGGGCTTGTAAGGGGGTGTGTCAGGCTTTTTCTCTGATTTACTGAGGCTTTTTAAAATATCTTCACCATAACTTTGTTCCATAATTAAATGTTTATCATTACAAAGATACTACGCTTTATTTATATAACAAAAAATGCCGCTTCTTCAGCAGCGTTTAAATTTATATTTTATCAACTCCCTTTTCATCCTGACACCTGCATCCTGCTTGCTGCCTTATGCCTGCTTTCTTAAGCCGCAATGATCCCAATCTTCGTCGGCAGCATTACTATCGTAATCTTATCCGTTCCATCCTTTGTCAGCAGCACATTTTCACTAAAATTCACATAACAAGCCTGTAAGTTTATTTATTGCTTCCATAAGTGGAGGCTATGATTTAATAAGTGCACTTATTAAGTCTTCAAGTGTACTTACCAAGTCGTTGAGTGTACTCAACAAGTCATTGAGTATACTCATCAAATCATTGAGTGTACTCATCAAATCATTGAGTATGCTCATCAAGTCATTGAGTATACTCATAAAGTCATTGAGTGTACTCATCAAGTCATTGAGTGTACTCATCAAGTCATTGAGTGTACTCATCAAATCATTGAGTGCACTTATCAAGCCGTTGAGTGCACACCACAACTCTAAAGGACAACTCCACGATTCTACAGGACACCTCCACAACTCTACAGGGTGTCCTGTAACTTCTACAGGGTGTCCTATAACTTCTTTGAGATGTCCTATAGATTTAAAAACTAAGCTTTTAACGCGTATAATTAAACAAAATACGTTATCCGAAGCAGTTCATCTTTTACCGTGCGCATCTGTAATTCAGTCCGTTGCGCATTATTCTTCCTGTTATTGCGGAGGGTTGGTTTTAAACTCATTCACATAATCTTTATAAATCCATGCTAACGTTTTTTTATGAATTATCTTGCCTTTCCAAGATATTTCGTACTTTTATAAACAAATTATAAAGCCTATTAATTGAAAAAGCTTTTCTGCATATTAATTCTTTTAGCCATTACATTATCGTTTGGCTGCAAAAAAAGATACCCTGACGGTCCTTTAATTAGCTTTCGTTCTCCATATAAAAGAATAGTAGGCGAATGGCAGATAGTTAGCTTCACCTCTGACGGTGTTGACTCATTACAATCTTGTATTGATAGTTGCGGAAGTAATATGAATATACAGATTTCAGATCCAAACAATTTTTGGTACAACATTGTGTTTACCAAAGGATTTTTGGTGTATTGGAATTTTTCCGATAATGAAACAATAATGAATGTAAATTTTTCTCCTGATTCTACTATTTCCTCCAGTTTTCATTATACTGGCATAGGTCCATTAGGAGGAGGAAAAATTAGTGAATGGAAAATATTAAAGTTAGAAATGAAAGCATTGGAAATATCAACAACTTACAACGGCAAAAGTTATTTAATGTCGTTTAAGAAAGAATAGGAAGTCGTCAACCTTAAACCCTTATTTAATCCCATTTTCTTGCAGTATCTTGGCGGGAATGGTGTTTTTGTTCACCATCAGGGTAGTTATTTTAAGCTTCGCGTAAGCTTCCGACATATACAAGTAGCCATCGTAGCCCCTG
>JBEKEO010000191.1:0-6133 GCA_050013795.1 Bacteroidales bacterium | reverse complement strand
CCCATCAGTACCAGCCACACAACAGGCTGTATAAATGCCATCATGATCCTTGCCCTCTGCTGTGTAAACCTTTTCATTTCGCGCCAGAAGACCCAATATATATCAGATAGTAAAATAGAAATGTTCATTTTCTTGTCCTCCTCATCATTATTCTTGACCTTACCGCATTTTCCTTGCCACCTCCCGCATCACGCATTTCACGGCCGGTATAGTGAATGAATACATCATCAAGGGAAGGCTGTTTGAAAACGATTTGCCCTATCTTTGCCGGCATCCCCTGCAATGCTTCAAACATAGCAGGTATGGATGCTTCCCCGTTATTCACAGATGCTATATAGCCCTTGGTTCCCGCATCCGTAACGCTTTTAACAAATGGAAGTTTGCGTAATTTCTCAATAGCATCGTTTATTTCGTTGTCATCTCCTGTTGAAAATTTAAACATCACTATCTCATTTCCCAGCGAGCTTTTGAGCGCCGAAGGCGTATCCATTACCTTTATCTTTCCCCTGTCGATAATGGCAACCCTGTCGCAAAGCGCATCGGCTTCATCCATGTAATGCGTGGTGATGAATATGGTCATTTTTATTTCTTCCCTCATGGTGTTCACAAACTTCCATATCTCGCGCCTTGTCTGTATATCAAGCCCCAGTGTAGGTTCGTCGAGGAATAAAAGCTTGGGGCGGTGTATCAGTCCGCAGGCAATATCAAGCCTTTTGCGCATACCGCCCGAATAGGTTTCCACCTTATCCTTGGCCCTGTCCTTCAATTCAACTATTTCAAGCACTTCGTCTATCCTGCTTTTCACTTCATTGCGCGAGATATGATAAAAGCCTGCCTGCAGCCGTAGGTTGTCATTGCCAGTAAGCGAATCGTCAACGGCAAGGTCCTGCGACACATAACCTATGGAAAGACGAACTTTATAAGGATGCTTGATAATATCCGTGCCGTCCACTATTGCATTGCCTTTGGTGGGGCTTATCAGGGTGGTAAGCATGGCTATGGTGGTTGATTTTCCTGCCCCGTTGGGTCCCAGGAAACCGAATATCTCTCCTTCCTTTACTGAAAAGCTTATATCATCCACAGCGGTTATGCCGCCGGGGAAAACCTTTGTCAGTCCCTTTGCTTCAATTATGGTGTTCATTTAAAAAATTTGGCAATAATATGCAATTACACTTAAACCTTTAAGAAACGGCGCAAAATTAAATAAAAGGAGCAAGAGTACTTAAAATATATGTAGTTAAAAGTTTGTTGGCAGAATCAGAATGAATATTCTGCCGTTTCTTCATTGTCCAATTCACTAAAAAACGCAAAATAGTCGCATAAAATCGTTTTGCGTTCGTGTGAAATGATTTCACGCTGATGTTACGTGACGATGCGACGTTGTTACGTGACAAACAGATGATGTTAAATAACAAAACGGCGACTTTAAGTAATAAAACGATAAGGTTGACTGATAATGAAATATCAGTGAATTATAAAATGATGATGTTTCATGAATAAAAGCTTTCAAAAAATGGAAAAACGATGCTGTAAAATGAAAAAACAGCATCGTTATGTAACACAACGTTGATTTTGCTGAAAACCACAAATTCGAAATGGAGCTTAACGTTGACGTTATGTTACGTAACAACGTCGTTTTATCGCGTAACGCTGTCGTTAAGTCGCACACCTACGTCGTGAAGTCATTTAACGTTGACGTTTTATCATAAAACAACGTCGTGTGGTCAGGAAGCAAAATCGCTTTATTAAGCAATCGTATCATTTTGTGAAATAATTTAAGCGTAATGCGATATAACGACAGCGTTTGGTTATATAACAAGACCATCATAATATATAATTTCATTATTGCTTAACTTAAAACATATTCATTATGGTGCTAATTCATAAAAATATGCAATACCATTAACTGTAAAAGCAGCTATAAATGGGGTTGATACGCTTTTCGACAAAACTATTTTCGATGAATTGTTTTTCCGGTGGAAGGATATTTTATATTATTGCGGATAGAATTAAGCGAAAATTTAAATATTTTATTTCGTCTGACAGTTCGTCAATGTAGCTAACGCATTCTCGATACTATTATAAAAGACAACATGGAACAAGAATTATTAAAAAATAAGTTCAAGGAACTTGAAGACTTTATTGGTACTGACGACAGTACCGGAGAAGTAAATAAATTATCTGTTTTGGCATCCAAAAGGGAAACTCATCTTAATAATTATGTGCTTGACTCATCTGTAAAACCTTTAATTGGTACAGCATTAGTGATAAATTGGGAGTACACTAAATTAGCGAAACCACGAATTGACAGGTTTATTCAATTGTATCCAGAAATCAATTCGATTAAAAAATTATATTCTTTAATATTAGAAACCGAACCAAAAGCTTTTCTAAAAGAATATTTGAATATTAATTCGGAAAGACCTGAAATAAATCCAAAATATGTTTTATTGAAAACACTTTGTGAAGCATTTCTTGAATATCAGAAAGAAATAAAGATTAGTGATGAAATAGAATTACTCAAATATTGGGCGACAAATTTAGATTTAGAGCGCCTAAAAGATGACCCTATTGGCAAATATAAAGGAATTGGTATCGGCGTAATACAAAATATGGTTTTAAGTATGGGTATTCCTGCAATCAAGCCTGACAGACATGTTATTAATTCGATAAAAAATTATTTAGGCATAACAATTAAAACATCTGAATTTTCTAAAGTTGCACGACTTCTTGGCGTTAGTGATTTTTACTTTGACAAAGTATTATTTGAATATAGTCGGAATTTATCCAAGAATAATTTTAGGCAAAATGAGCGTCATAAATGCGACAATGATTAAAGATCTTAATAAGAATAACATTGCTTAATTTAGAATTGCTTCAATGTAAAAAAGTTAACGATAACACAATTATTCCATGTCAACATTAGATATTACACAGGTCGAACTTAAGCATTTAATTACCCACCATGTGGGCAACAAAGGGCGGGAAGAGAAGTTCAGCCTTTCGGAAGAAGAATCGGCTTTAGGTAAAGATACAAAAGAGCTGCTGCTGAAATACTTTTTGCAACCACTGAAAGCGGAAGAGTTCTTTGCCTTTGCACACCCCGTGAAACTTGCTTTGAACGAGGTGTACACCATAGCCGAAGGCATATTCTCGGATCCGGAAACATTTATCAGCGCCTCGCAAAACCTTGCCAAGCTGCTTTACGAACAGTCGATGCACCCTAAAATAAAAGAAGGGGAACTGAACATAGCTTACTTTAAGGAAGTGGACCTGGATGAAGAAACCTGCGATGCCATTGGCATATTTAAATCGGAAACGGATGTGCCTTTCCTTAAAATGATGAACCAGAAAGCCCGCTTCAGCATACAGCATGATTATGGTTTCGAGATAAAGGGAATAGATAAGGCTTGCGTGATATTCAATATGAACCGCAAGGATGGTTATAAGATACTGATAGCGGACAATGCCAATAAATCGCCTGAAGCCCAGTACTGGAGAGATGATTTCCTGAATGTGAAACCCATTAGCGATGAATTCCACCAGACAAAGGAATTTTTAACCATAGCGAAGAACTTCGTGACCAAGCAGCTTACAGAAGATTTCGAAGTAAGCAAAGCCGACCAGATTGATATGCTGAACCGCTCGGTGGATTATTTCAAAACGCACGAAACCTTTGAAAAGAAGGACTTCGAGAAAGAGGTGTTCAAGGATAATGGCATTATAAAATCCTTCCGCAACTTTGACGAGATATACAGGGAAGACAACGATATTAAGATGAACGAAAGCTTTGATATTTCACCACAGGCGGTAAAAAAACAGGCAAGGATATTTAAAAGCGTGCTGAAACTGGATAAGAATTTCCATATCTACATCCACGGCGACAGAGAACTGATAGAGCAGGGCGTGGAGAAAGACGGGAGGAAGTTTTATAAGATTTATTTTACAGAAGAAAGTTAATTAGTAGGCAGGAAGCAGTCAAGATACGATTTGAGATTTGGAAACTTGACATCTTGATAAGCTGCTCGATGTGACATTTAAATTGGAAACTTTGCGAGCTTTGCGTTAATCTTTGCGTTCTTTGCGTGAAACTTTTCTTTTTTTGCACGCCAAGCCGCTAAGAATAAGATGGAAATGCGAATAGCGAACCAATTTATTTGCAATCATCCTTTATCTCGCACCCACCCTTGATTTGCCGTACCATTTCTTTTTATTGTTATTTCCTGCTGTAGCCGTTTCTGCAGGTTTTCGGTAAGGATGGTTGGAGTTGTTCCGCTGTTGCTTGGGCGCTTTAGCAGGGTGATTATCTATCAATGGAAAAGGATGATCGTCAATAACGGGTATCTTTTTCCCTATCAGTTTTTCAATGTCGCGTAAATACTCTTTTTCTTCCGCATCACAGAATGAATAGGCTGTGCCTTTTGCCCCAGCCCTGCCCGTCCGACCAATTCGGTGTACATAGGTTTCGGCAATGTTCGATATCTCGAAATTGATAACGAATTCCATGTCTTCCACATCAATGCCACGAGCAGCAATATCGGTTGCCACCAATACCCTTGTAGATTGCGCTTTAAAATTTGCCAGTGCACGTTGGCGGGCGCTTTGTGCTTTATTGCCATGAATGGCTTCGGCGCTTATCTTGTTTTTCGCCAGTACTTTTACCACTTTGTCGGCACCGTGTTTAGTGCGTGTAAATACCAAAGCGGTTTTGATATTTTCATCTTTAAGTACATCCAAAAGCAAAGCATATTTATTACCCTTGTCAACAAAATAAACGTATTGTTTAATGATATCAACGGTTGAAGCGGAAGGAGTGACCTCCACTTTAGAAGGCAGATGCAAGATAGAGCCTGCCAGTTTTACAATTTCGGGAGGCATGGTTGCCGAGAAAAAAAGCGTTTGACGTTTGCGTGGCAGTGCTGCTGTTATTCTTCTCACATCATGTATAAAGCCCATATCCAGCATGCGGTCGGCTTCATCAAGTACAAATATCTCTATATCGCGCAATGAAACAAATCCCTGGTCCATCAGGTCGAGTAACCTGCCGGGAGTTGCCACCAGTATTTCCACGCCCTTTTGCAATATGGCTGTTTGCGGGTTCTGGTTCACCCCGCCAAAGATAACTGTGCTGGTAAGTCCGGTGAACCGCCCATAAGCCTGTATGCTTTCATTTATCTGAATGGCGAGTTCGCGGGTTGGGGTAATAATAAGACTTCTGATTTTCCTTTTTTTGTCGTAAGTCCTTGTATTGAATAAAAGCTGAAGGATAGGAATAGCAAATGCTGCTGTTTTACCTGTACCTGTCTGGGCGCAACCCATCAGGTCGGTACCGCTCAACACTATTGGTATGGCTTCTTGTTGTATGGGTGTGGGTGTAACGTAACCTTCTTGTTCTATTGATCTGAGTATAGGTTCAATAATGTGCAATGATCGAAATGGCATAATAAATTAAAGTAAATTTTAAAGAGACCAAAACCTGTCTATCGTAGGGAGGGAAATGTCCGTAAGTGAATTTTTACAAAGATACGCATTTTAAATCAAATGGATGCAGTTCCCTCAAATCTCCTCTTGATTTATCCCCTGTTTTACAGTACCTTTGCAAATTAAATAAAGTACTTAAAGTGCCTAGAATTTGGAGTGCCTAAAGTTAATGTTATGGAAAAGAAAAAAGCGCTGCTTATTATAATGGATGGTTGGGGAGAAGGAGATAAATCAAAAGCCGATGTTATTGCCAATGCCAATATACCTTTTATAAAAAGCTTATATAAAACTGCTGCTGTTTGTCACCTTGACGCTTCAGGTGAAGATGTTGGACTGCCGGAAGGACAGATGGGCAATTCGGAAGTGGGTCATTTGAACATAGGTGCGGGTCGCATAGTTTACCAGGATTTTGTGAAGATAAATATTGCATGCAGGGATAATTCCATAGCCTCAAATCCTGTGTTGGCAGAGGCATATAAATATGCTAAGGAAAACAACAAAGCTGTTCATTTTCTTGGTTTGGTTTCCGATGGTGGTGTGCATTCCTCAACGAAACATTTGATGAAGCTTTGCGATATAGCTAAAGAGCAAGGCTTGCAAAAGGTTTTTATTCACATCTGCACTGATGGCAGGGATACTGATCCACGCAGTG
>JBEKEO010000190.1:0-6152 GCA_050013795.1 Bacteroidales bacterium | reverse complement strand
CTGTTGCCCGATTATTATAGCCTGCGTCAGCACAAGCCATCTTTTCTCGACCTTGTCACTTCTAAATTAAACAGAAAGCATATAAACTTTATCTCACTTGCTGACACTCTTTTAAACCTCCGTTTGCAAAACCCGGAGAAAAAATTATTTTATGATTACGATACTCACTGGAATGAATATGGCGCCTTTAAATGTTACCAGAAAGTGATGGATGCCTTTTGCAGAAAAGACAGCGCGCTCATTCCTCCTTTGCGTGATAATGAGATAACAATTGATACCATTGAGGACAACCAGGCTGACCTTGCTAAATGCTTTGTAGTGAATGATATTTACAGGCGGAAAAAATACAGGATAGAACCGCTTGTTAAAGACAGCATTTCAGCAGAGATAATAATTGAGAAAAAAAGGGGTGCAACTATTATTTACAGGAATCCTCATGGTCATGGCAGGGCAATATTTTACAGGGATTCATACACTACTCAATGGGCTCCGTTCTTTGCACATCAGTTCAATGAATGCATTCTTTTAAACACCCACTTCATGAATTTACAGGAGATAAAGAAGTACAAGCCCGATATTGTAATAGAGGAAGTGGGAGAATTTCTTATTAATCATTTACTTATACCAATTAGTGGAAATACCAGTACTACACATGAAAAGAATTAAACCGGCATATCTATTATTTCTGGCGATACCGCTGCTATATTATTTTTTAAGGGATAATAATAATAATGCAGCTTCGTCAGTAAATAAACAAGATTATTTATATTTTTCAGTAAGAACTACCACGCCTGCAGTCATCAGTTTATATGCTGCCGGTGATTCATTGATCTCATGGCAGGTTAATTCAGCAGGTTATAAATACCTTGATTATGTTGGAAAGATTAAAGACTGTGATGGAATCGTTCTTAAAGTTAGAAATCTTACTCCTAATGATACCGTATTTTTTTCGTCATTTAACCTTTACCGTGATAACAAAATATTTTCACTTTATACCTTAAGTGAACCTGATTGTATTTTAAAAAATGCTCATTTATTTGAAACAGGCAAATCATTAGCTGTTATAGTTCAAAACCGGAGAAGTAATGTTGATGTGTGCCTGCCAGCAACATCATCATGGAAACAGCAGGACAATGAACAATGGATTCGCACGCTCATTAAAATATCTTTTCTTGTTATATTTATAATTATCATTCTCCTTTCACCGCCGGTAAGGTACTTTATGTTCTCCTGTGCGCTGACACTCCTATTGATGATATTGTTCTTTTTAGTGGAAAGAGATTTTCAATGCCAGGTTGCCTTAATTACAAAATCACAGGTAAAAAGTTTCCAAACCTTTTATAATAATACACCATGTTTTGTTGCCGGCAAAGTGTCGAATTCCCGTAATGCAGGTAATTCTTTTAATTCGACAATAGACCTGAATACTGATAATTGCATTCGCTGTGATGCAGATGGAAGTGCTGAATTAGCCGATGTGCATTACAAAATAAATGCCGGGATGTTTTCTTATGATTGGGATCTGGCTACAATTGAACATTCCGGGATGATGATGAATGACCTGCTGCTGAGAAATAACAAATTTTATGTAACCGGAGATGACCCTCATTTTGTATTTACTTCAAATTATTTTATCGGTCATGTTAGGTGGTTGCTTATGATGCGGAAAAACCTGTTCCTGTTCATTAGCCTTTTGATATTTATTATACTTACAGCAATACACCGATGGGTTGCCGGAATCAGTTTTAATCGCCTGCATCCTGCTTATCTATTCTTCATATTAATTCCTGTAATTTATTATGCGTTAGTTCCGATAAGAGGTTCAGCTAAACCTAAGAGCCAGAAAGAACATTTATATTTTTCAGTCAGGACATCCAACCCATCTATCATTGAATTAAAAGATGCCGGTAACACTATCGATTCATGGGAAGTCATTTCACCTGGTTATAAATACCTTCAATACAGCGGAGATTGTATTGAAGATGCTGCTGCATACACTATCCTTGTTAAAAGCTCGGCTCCTGATGATACAATATCTATTCTTTCTGTAAACATTTTCAAAAATGATCAGGTTATTTCACTCGATAAGGATAAAGGATCTTTATGCAGGATTACAGATGCTTCAATTATCAACAGGGATGGCTTAATTGATGCGGTTGTTAAAACACCTGCGAAACCTGTTGATATTGCTTTGCCCTTATTAAATTCATGGAAAAGATCAACTCCTGAGCGTGATATCCAGATATATGTTGCTTTGCTGTTCATCGTTTTGTTTTTACTCATTCAAGTATTGAACCCGTTGATAAAATATTTAATGTCAATTTGTGCAATGGCATCCATCGTCATGATAATATTATTTTTGATTAACCGGCATTTTAATTCCCATGTGGCAATACAAACAGGATGTCCTGTGAAAAGTGTCAATTTCTTTTACAATGACAATCCTTGTTTTGTAGAAAATAAGAAATTTTCTATTTATGACTGGGCTTGTTTTTTCAAGACAAATATTCCTTTTTCTGAAAATAATTATTTGCGTTGCGATATCAATAAAGATACTAAAGAACTTAATTCATTGCAAGTGACAGTTAAAGATGGATTCTTGCATCACAGTATGGACCTTTGTGATATTCCCCATGATAAAATGCTTTTTAACGATATAAGGTATCATAACAATTCTTTTATTATTACAGGTGATGATCCTTACTTTTGTCTTACTTCCAGTTATTTTATCAGGCAATTGCAATGGCTGATGATATTGAAGAATAATTTGTTTCTGTTTATATCTCTTTTTATTTTTATTATTTACCTGGCAATGCACAAGCTGGCAAGAGAAAATTATAAATGAATGATCTGACAGAATCCCAAAACGGACAAAAGGAACTAAACTAATTTTGATTTTCAGTGAGTGAAACTATGAATGAAATAATCTGGCAACGATGGGAAAGGAATTCGGCAAATAACCCCAATGCAGATGCAGTTATTCATTGGATACCTGGCAAAGAACCATTCCGATGGTCTTTTTCTGATTTATTAAAAACTGCCAAATTATTTTCTGTAATGCTAAAAAAATCAGGCATCAAAAGAAACGATGTCTGTGCCTTGATCATACAGCATAATCCATATTTCTATCCCCTCTACATGGGAGTATCCGCATTAGGTGCAATACCTGCTGTTCTTGCTTATCCCAATCCAAGGCTTCATCCCGAAAAGTTCAGCCAGGGCATTGAGGGAATGTCTCAGCGATCAGGGCTTGACTGGATAATAACCGAATCTTCATTGGTTCCGATATTGAAACCGCTTATCGAACGGAAAGGAAGCACAATAAAAGGGATACATCTTCCATTAGAGCAAAGTCTGAATGCTATTGATATTAAGGAATATAATCCTCCTAAGACTATAATGGATTCAGATCCGTTCCTTCTTCAACATTCTTCCGGAACTACCGGATTACAGAAACCTGTGATACTTTCGCAACGTGCCATTCTTGATCATGCGGCATCCTATGGCGAAGCCCTTAAAGTGAATGCTGAAGATAAAGTGGTAAGCTGGCTGCCGCTCTATCATGACATGGGCCTCATTGCTTCTTTTCTTCTGCCCTTGATTTGGGGTATCCCTTCTATACAGATCAATCCCTTCGACTGGATAATAGCGCCTGAATTAATGCTCATGGCAATTTCAAAAGAAAAAGCTTCATTGGCATGGATGCCAAATTTTGCTTTTAATCTTATGGCAAATAAGATACATGATGAAGATATTGAAGGAATCTCGCTTTCCAGTATGCGTATGTTGATAAATAGTAGTGAGCCTATAAGGAAGAACAGTAACACTTTATTTGCTGATAAATTTCGAAAATTTGGATTCAACCCAAATGCTATTTCCACACTTTATGGTATGGCTGAAACAACCATGGCAGTCACTCAAACTGTTGCCGGTGAAAAACCTGGGGAAGTCAAAGCTGATAGAATGGAATTATCGCATGGAAGATTAGTACATACCGATGAAGAGAAATCTGCAAGAGTATGCGTGTCATCGGGAAAACTAATCCGTGGTTGTGAAATAAAGATAGTGGATGATAACCGGCAGGAACTTTCACAGGGTAGAGTAGGAGAGATAGCTATCAGGTCTGTTTCTTTATTCGATGGTTACAGGAATTATCCTGAAAAAACAGCCGCTGTCATGCAAGAGGGATGGTATTTCAGTGGTGATTTCGGATTTGAATTTAGGGGGGAATATTATATCATAGGCAGGAAAAAAGACATTATCATTTCAGCCGGAAAAAATATCTTTCCTGAAGATGTTGAAGATTTGCTTGCTTTTATAAAAGGATTAATTCCCGGGCGTATAGTGGCTTTTGGTGAAGATGATGAAGAGGCAGGAACGGAATTGGTGAGCGTAATTGCGGAGACCGGAATTACTGATGAGAAAGAAATGGATAAACTTAAAATTGAAATTCTGAAAGCAGGCATGTCAGCGGATATAGCCATTTCGAATGTATATCTTGTGCCACAGCGATGGCTTATAAAAAGCTCTGCCGGTAAGCCCGGCAGAAATATCAATAAAGAAAGGATACTTGAAATGAAGTTAAAAGAAAGCAGAGGCAAATATGATATCTGAGCGTTTTAAAAGAGTAGTACTGAAAGAGCTTAAACTATCCGATTATGAGCTAAAGGATGAAATGCTTGCCAATCAAGTTCCCGGATGGGATTCACTCAGGCATGCATATATTATAGATGCTCTTGAAAGGGATTATAAGATCAGACTGAAAAACCTTGAGGTGCTGAATTGTGAAAATCTTGGTGACCTGCAGAGACTGGTTGATTCAAAGCTTAAATAAAAAGCAATTATGAGACGATTTGATTTTTTTAAAAAAAACATTGGATATCGTTGTCTCATTATTGTCTTTTGCATACTTGCAGCAATACGGGTTTTTATTTATTCGGCAGCCTTTCCTTTCTATAATAACGTGGACGAATGGGCGCACTATGACATCGTAATGAAATACAGTCATGGGCATATTCCCAAAGCGCTTGAAGTGATATTGCCTGAAACAGCCGTTAATTTCGTTATGTACAATTCACCGGAGTTTGTTACTAAACCCGACGAATTTCCAGGAAAACAGATCCCCCAACCTGTGTGGAAGCTATCCAGGAAAAAAGTTCAACCCTATTTAGATAAAGCTATTTCTAATATCAAAGGCGCACCAAACCCTGAATCAACACAGCCTCCTTTATATTATATAGTAGCCGGAATATGGACAAGATTCGGCAGCCTGTTTGGATTAAATGGAGTGTGGCTGCTTTATTGGATACGATTTCTAAATATTATTCTTGCTGCATTAATTGTGTGGCTCGCTTATGTTGCAGTTTTAAGGTTATTTCCTGAAAATCGATTCATTGTTTTGGGAGTTCCTTTGCTAGCCGCATTTTTTCCGCAAGATGCTTTTTATTCAATTCAGAGTGATGTTTTATCACCCGTCTGTTTTGGGTTTGCATTTATCTGCATGATAGATTTCATACGGGCAGATATTCCAAATATGCGACAAGGTATCCTGGCTGGTTTAGCCGTGGCGGCAACTGTTCTTGTGAAAACAAGCAACATTGTCCTGGCAGTTGTCATTTTACTTATGCTGCTTTTCAAAGTGTACAAATTAGTAAAAACAAGGAAACTGGTTTCTTCACTAAAAAGCATCGGATTATTGTTATTATGCATTTTTGTGCCTTTGTTTGCCTGGTATTCATGGAACTTCTTTAATAGCGGAGACTGGACAGGATCTGAAAGCAAGATTCAACTTATGGGATGGACACACAAATCATTGCTTCTCTGTTTTAGCCACCCCATTTTCACACTAAATGGCTTAAGGATATTCTGGACGCTTTTGATAAACAGCTTCTGGCATGGAGAAATTACATGGCACGGAATACAAATGGGAATCCCGGTTACTATTTACTTTTATTGGATATCGTCGTTAATTCTTGTTGTATGGTCACTTATCAACATGCGCCACAGAACAAATACACTTCAACAAAATATGACATGGTTGGCATTCGGAAGTTTTATTTCCCTTGTGCTTTTTATGGTAATGATTTCTGTCAGTTTCGATTTTGGCAATTGTTTCTACCCATCTAACTTCTATCCATTTTTTGTTTCCGGCC
>JBEKEO010000189.1:0-6286 GCA_050013795.1 Bacteroidales bacterium | reverse complement strand
GTAAGTGTGATAAACACAGCTAACAATACTGTTTCGACTACAATTGCAGTTGGTACTAATCCTTATGGTATATCTGTTAGCCCCGATGGAAGTAAAGTATATGTTGTGAATGGTAATTCTAATACAGTAAGTGTAATAAACACTGCAACAAATACTGTTACGGCTACAATTACAGGGTTTAATAGACCCTATGGTATATCTGTCAGCCCTAATGGAAGTAAGATATATGTTGCGAATGTTCTTTCTAATACAGTAAGTGTAATAGATAGCGTTACCAATATTATTACAGCTACAATTACAGTTGGTACTGAACCTAATGGTATATCTGTAAGCCCCGATGGAAGCAAAGTATATGTTGCAAATCAATTTTCTAACACAGTAAGTGTAATAAACACTGCCACAAATACTGTTTCGAATACAATTGCAGTTGGTAATGGTCCAATTACATTTGGTAATTTTATTTCCATTTATCCTTCACATCTTGGTATTGCACCGCAAAGCATGGTGGAGGCAGGCATAGAGGTTTATCCTAACCCAGCGACAAATACTATATCAATAGATATTCCGCAAGCGGCAGGAGGCAGTAAGCAGGAGGCAGTCGGCAATATTGAAATATACAATTTGCTTGGAGAAAAAGTTTATCAGTCATTAGTCAATAGTCATTCGTTACCAGGAATTTCACCAACGACTAATGCACCAATGACTAATGTACAAATGACTATTAACGTTGCTGATTTTCCAAGCGGAGTGTATGTTATGCAAGTGAGAACGGAAAATGGAATAGAGGTGAGGAAGTTTGTGAAAGAATAATTAAAATAGTATATTATGAAAAGACTATTATTTTTTGCAGTGCTTGCTTTTATTGGCTTGAGCACGAATGCACAATGGATATCACTTGATGGCCCAAGCAAGGAATTTGTGAATTGCATAGCCGTAAAAGAGGACACCATTTTTGCCGGAACCCCCAGCGATGGGGTATTTTTATCAACAGATAATGCATTCAGCTGGACCGCTATAAATAATGGTTTGGGTCGTGTTAAGGTTGTACTGCTATCAATATGCGGAAAAGACATTTTTGCAGAAACCGAGAATGGAATCTATGTTTCATCCAACAATGGAAACAGTTGGCATTCGGCGAATGATGGATTATATATGGATAGCCTGAATACCTTAGGATTTGTCCTGAAAGGAGATACTGTTTTTACTTGTGCTTTTAATTATGGTGTTTATTACAGTACGAACCATGGGAACAGTTGGAATTTGGCAGCGAATATCGGTTTCCCAACGGGCACGGCATATGAATTTGCCGTCAGCGGAAATAATATGGTTGCCGGGACGGCGTATGGAGTATATCTGTCTACTGACGACGGAAACAATTGGTCTGTAGCGGGTATGGTTGATACAACTATTTATGCCCTGGGAATAAGGGGTGACACTATTATTGCTACAAATTCCGGGAAAGGAACATATATTTCTCCAAATAAAGGAACTAGCTGGCAAAAGATAAACAGAGGGTTAACAGATAGTTTGTGTGTAAATACATTTTTTTTTAAAGGTAACAGAATTTTTGCCACGACCTGTAATCATGGTGTGTTTTTATCTTCAAACCATGGAAACAACTGGCATGAGGTGAATTCGGGTATATCGGATACTACTGTCTGGGAAATAGATACCAATGCCAATTATCTTTTTGCAGTGTCATATAAAATTGGGGCTGTATATAAATCAGCAAACAATGGAAACAGCTGGTCCGCAATAAATGATGTGGGCAATGGAAATACAACGGTGAATTCATTAGTAATTAAAGGTGATACCTTATTTGCAGGGACAGAAAACATCGGCGTACGTTTTTCTAAGAATTGCGGAAAAGGCTGGCATGCGGCTAATACGGGTTTGACCGATACTATCATCAATGCGTTAGCCGTTAGCGGAAACAATATTTTTGCAGGGACTTATAATCACGGAGTGTTTTTGTCATCAGACGACGGACGCAATTGGTCTCCCAAAAATACAGGTATTTTTGGAGGCTTTGCAAACATCACGTCTTTTGCAATAAAAGGGAATAATATTTATGCCGGATCAGATGGGGATGGTTGTTATTGGTCAGTAAACAATGGGAACAATTGGACTTCGGTAGGTATGGCAGGTCATCATGTTTCATCATTAGCTATTGAAGGGGATACCATTTTTGCAGGGACTGATATTAATGGTGTATTATTATCTTTAAACAACGGTGGAGTTTGGAACAGCCACGGAATAATAAATATTAATGTTTTAACACTAGCGATGAGCGGTAATGACATTTTTGCCGGATCCAATGGTCAGGGTGTATTTGTGTCTTCAGATACTGATGTGGATTGGGATGTAATTTGGAATATAGTAGATACGGGCTTAACAAATAAAATTGTCAACACAATTGTAGTAAGCGGGAATACTATTTATGCAGGGACCAATGGAGGTGTATTTATGTCTTCAAATAATGGGCTGCTTTGGACGGCGATTAATTCAGGTTTAACAGATACGCTTGTCACTGCCTTGGTCATTAATAATGATACTATTTATGCAGGTACTAATGGCGGAGGAGTTTGGAAGCAGGCAATATCGGATATTATTGTTGGTGTTAAAGAAATAAATAATAATGCGGGTGATATAGTGGTTTATCCCAACCCCGCCAATAATATTATTACAATAGAAAATTCTTCTTTCATTAAAGGACAGACAATATCTGTTTGCGATGTGCGAGGGCAATTGCTATTGCAGCAGCCAATGCAAAAGGCGAAAACAAATATCAATATTACTACTTTTTCAAAAGGTTTGTATTTTATTAAAGTGCAGAATGAGAGGGGAATTGCGGTAAGGAAGTTTGTGAAAGAATAAATTAATTATTATTTCATCCCCCAAAAACAAAAAGCCTTAAAAACATTTAATTTATAAGGCTTTTGTACTATTCATTGTGCCCGGAACAGGACTCGAACCTGCACACCCTTGCGAATACTAGTCCCTGAAACTAGCGCGTCTACCAATTCCGCCACCCGGGCAATAATAAACATGTCAAACTGAAGATGTAAAATAGTAAATGTAAAATATGTGCCCATTACATTTACCTGAAACATTTGACATCCGCAATTTGACATCAATATAAGTGCCCAGGACAAGACTCGAACTTGCACGCCCGAACGAGCGCCAGCCCCTCAAGCTGGTATGTCTACCAATTCCACCACCTGGGCAAAAAAGTTTTGCAAATTTATAATAATTATTTATAAATTTACCAAAATCTAAAAAACAATGTTCGGTTATGTTTGCTAAATCCGATATAAAGCAAATTAAAGGCAAGGGAATTGATATTAATACCGTTGAAAAACAATTAGAGTTTTTCAAAAACGGATTCCCTTACATTCAGCTATATTCGCCTGCAACAATTGAAAATAAAGGGATAGACAGATTTGAACCAGCGAAGATAGAACAGTTAATAAATCTATATAACTATAGTGCACTTGCATGGAGAGAAGTGTTGAAATTTGTTCCTGCTTCAGGAGCAGCCAGCCGCATGTTTAAATCGTTGTTTTCTTTCCTTGAAAATTATAATACTTCTGAGAATGCCGGCGAACATATAAAAAAGAATAAGCCTGTTTCTGAATTCTTTAACGGACTTAAAGACTTTGCATTTTATGAAGATTTAAAAACTGCTTTAAAAAACGATAACATTAGCATTGAAGATTGTTTGCATGAGAGTAAGTTCAATGTCATTATCGATTATCTTTTACTGGAAAAGGGTTTGAACTATTCATCGTTGCCAAAAGGGTTATTGAAGTTTCATAAATATAGCAATGCTTCCAGGACGGCTTTCGAAGAGCATTTTGTTGAGGCAGCTAATTATTGCAAGAGTAAACGCAACATTTCGAATCTGCATTTTACTATTTCGCCGGAACATATAGATAAGCTAAATTCCCTATTAAAGGATGTACTTTCAGGTTATGAAGCATTGTTGGGTGTAAAATTCAATATTACTCATTCCCTTCAGAAACCTTCTACAGATACTATTGCCGTTGATTTGAATAACGAGCCTTTCCGTGAAAAAGATGGTTCCCTGCATTTCCGTCCCGGTGGTCATGGTGCCCTTATTGAGAACCTGAACGATTTGCACGGAGATATTATTTTTATTAAAAACATTGATAACATTGTACCTGACCGCCTGAAAGGAGAGACAACCTTATATAAAAAAGTTTTAGGCGGTTATTTGATAGAGATACAACAGCAGATACATTTTTATCTGAAGCTTATTAAGTCTGGAAGCATCAGTGATGCCAGTTTAACTGAAATGATTGAATATGCAGATAAAACATTAAAGATTCCAAAAGATAGTATTTCAATGCTCAATAGGGATGAAGCTATAAGTTACCTGTTTTCAAAGCTGAACAGGCCTGTTCGCGTTTGCGGCATGGTGAAGAATGAAGGTGAGCCGGGCGGTGGTCCTTTTTGGGTAAAGAATAATAAAGAGGTGTCTTTGCAAATAGTTGAGTCTTCTCAGGTCAATCTATCTAATCCAAAGCAGAAAGATATATTTAACAGTTCCACTCATTTTAATCCTGTTGACATTGTATGCGGTGTTAAGGATTATGAAGGAGAGAATTTCAACCTGTTAAATTATTCTGATCCGAATACCGGCTTCATTTCAGTAAAATCAAAAGACGGAAGAGAGTTGAAAGCGCTTGAACTTCCCGGCTTATGGAATGGCGTAATGTCCGACTGGATAACGATTTTTGTAGAAGTACCGGTTATTACCTTTAATCCTGTTAAAACAATAAACGACCTTTTAAAGAAAGAACATCAATAAGCATTATTGTTTTTGTTTTGCATCCTTCTTAAACAGCCGGTCGAGAAACTCCTTCAGTTGTTCTATGGCAATGCGTTTTGCAAGGATTATTTTATTTTCATCCAGTAAATATAAAACAGGTGTGCTGGAAATATCAAAAGTGGAATGAAATCCGGTAACATTCTGTATATCCATTACGTTTATCCAGTCAAGATGATGCTCCTTGATATATTTCTTCCATTCTTTCTTTAAATTAGGGTCTGAGCAGACTGCATACACTTCAATGCTCTTTTTAAGAGTTTTCAGGCTGTCGTATAATGATAATAGTTTAGGCGTTTCTTTTTGGCAGTGACCGCAGGTAGGGTCCCAAAAATAAAGAATAGTGTATTTTGCTTGTATATTATAGAGCGTAACATAAACATTGTTGGTGTCCTGCATAGTTAGATTTGGAATTTTAGCGCCCAAAAGAAGTCCTTTTAACACCTTTGCCCTGTTAGTCATCTTTTCAAGATTAGACGGACTAACCCAGTAGGCCTGATTTGTATTATAATATTTTTCAACCATGTGAACGAATATGGCATCAAATCCCATAATATTTGATGTCTCCGACCAGTTTGTAACATACCAAACAATATATTTGAACATTTCTTTGTTTGGTCTTGCTTTTTCTGCCAAAGAATCGGCTTCCTTCATAATGGAATCGGGATGCTGAACAATAACTGTAGTAATGTACTGCTTTAATTTATTATGGAATACCGGTGTACGCAGCAGCCTGTCGTCTGTCAGATCTATATCATCAAAGAAATGATGTTTGTAATACCTGTAAGCAAAAGTTGAATCTTTCTTTCCATTAGGAAGAACAGGCGCTTCGGGAATATCCGGATCGCGTGACGCTTTAAAAACCTTTGATAATAAAACATCGGGATGTTTTGAGATGAAGTCCATTTTATATTGCTGAACATCTTTATCAATAACGTTAAGTTTGTCCTGCAAGAGCTTGGTAGAATCCTTATTGCTCTTTACCTTTTTTAACTGCTCCCTTAAAGGTTCCGCATTTTTTTGTTCTTTATTGATATATCTCAGGTAATCGTAAAATAGCTGGTTATCAACCGAGCCTTTGATTTTCATTTTACCAATGAAATCGTTAGTATCTGTTTCTACCGAAAAACTTTGTTCATTATCAATAATCAATTCAAAATAGCGTTTTGCAGGCGTAACAACAAGGTATATTCCCCCGGGAAGCTTTTCATCGCCTTTGAATTCGCAGTATCCTTTTGAATCAACTTTGGCGGTATCCTTTATATATTGTTTGTCGCCATAGTAATTGCCGAGGTAACATATAGTATCCTTAAGTCCGTGAATGGTTACCCGTATATCGTATTTGGGCTTATCGGCAAAGGATGAACCGGCAATAAGTGCCATGATAAACAGCAATGCAGTGCGGGAAAATAATGATTTCATAGGCGTAAAAAT
>JBEKEO010000188.1:0-6293 GCA_050013795.1 Bacteroidales bacterium | reverse complement strand
ACTATCCTGACCCTTTTACCACCCACACATCATTTTTATTTGAGCATAATCAACCTTGCTGCACCCTTGAAGTGGGAATTCAAATTTATACCATTACAGGAAAACTACTAAAAACAATTAACAGAACTGTCCAGGTAACAGGGTACAGAGCAGATCCGATTGATTGGGATGGTCGTGATGAATACGGCGACCCTATTGGAAGGGGAGTTTATATTTATAAGCTTAAAGTGAAAAATGATGAAGGTTCTTCAGCCGAAAAGACAGAAAAACTTGTTATTTTACATTAATAAATTCATGCTATCAGCCAATTTGATTAACTTTGTAAATTGTTTTTCCCAATGAGATTTATTCTTACATATTTTTTATTAATAGCGTATATTTCCGGTATTGCTCAGGGGAAATTTATATCAAATAAAACTACTAATCACAATAATTCATTTCATTCATATGTGGAGAATTCCGTTCTTGCAAGCGGAACATGGTATAAGCTGGAAGTTGGGAATGACGGGGTATATAAAATTACATATAACGATTTGGTAAAACTTGGAATAAATGTCTCTTCAATAGATCCGAAAAACATTCGCATTTATGGTAACGGAAATGGCATGTTGCCCGAAAGCAATGCTTCACCAAACAGTGATGATCTTATTGAAAATGCAATTTATGTAAGCAGTGGCACTAGTAGTAGTTTTGGCGAATCAGATTATATTCTTTTTTATGGAGAATCGTCTGTAGTTTGGAATTATAAAACCGCTAATAATATTTTTACTCATACTATTAATTTTTATACGAATACAACCTGTTATTTCCTTACAATTGGAAACAGCCCGGGTAAAAGGATACAATTGCAAAATTCATTATCATCTTCTCCTAATACTATAGTCACAAAATATAATAATTACCAGTATCATGAAATGGATACGGTTAATTTATTACAATCTGGCAGAGAATGGTATGGCGAAAGTTTTAATAGCATTAGTACGTATTCATTTAATTTTTCTTTTCCCGATATTGATATTGCCTCGCCGGTAGAGATCATTTCAAATGTTGCAGCAAGAAATACCATTCAAACATGTTTTATAGCTAGTTCATGCGGAGTAAACGATTCATTGAAAGTTGCTGCAATTCCCGGAGCGACAAATACCCAATTTGCCAATACTAATCAAGATACATTGGTTTGCTATGCCGCTGGGCAAAACATTCAATTATCAATTTCGAAGGTTACACCAAGCTCTGTGGGTTGGCTTGATTTTATTGATGTTAATGCAATCTGTAATCTTAATTTCAAAAGTCCGCAAATGTGTTTTAGAAATTTATCATGTGTTGGATATGGAAATATTAGCAAATTTTTAATAACTAATGCAAATTCTTCTGTTACAATATGGGATATTTCCGACCCATTTAATATTAAAGTACAGCAGGATACTTTAAATGGTTCCCTGATGAGTTATATTGTAAATACCGATTCATTGAAACAGTTTATTGCATTTGATGGTTCTTCATTTCTTACTCCGATTTTTGAAGGACAAGTTCCATATCAGAATCTTCATGCGCTTCCTCAGCCAGATATGGTGATTGTTTCACCTCCGGATTTTATTCAGCAGGCAAACCGCCTTGCCGCGATACACGCAGCACACGACAATTATAATGTAGTTGTTGTTACACCCCAGCAGATTTATAATGAATTTTCTTCAGGAGTACAGGATGTTGCTGCAATAAGAAATTTTATCAGGATGTTTTATAACAGGTCAACATCGCCTGATTATAAGCCAAAATACCTTTTGATGTTCGGAACCGGATCGTATGATTATAAAAATCATTTGTCAGTAAATATCAATTTTGTTCCCACTTATGAATCGTTTAATTCACTTACTCCTACAGCTTGTTATGCTACTGATGATTTTTTCGGGATACTGGACTCTGCGGGAGGATATTATTGCAATGGAAATATTGATGTTGGGGTTGGCAGATTCCCTGTCAGAACAGCTGTTGAAGCAAAAACAATGGTCGATAAAGTTGAAGACTATATTAATAAAAAAAGTTTATTTACGGAACAAAATGGATGTACTACATTTAAAAAAGAAATTACAGGCGATTGGCAAAATATAATATGTTTCGTTGCCGACGATGGTGATAATAATCTTCATTTGATACAGGCAGAAGGACTTTCATCATTAGCTGATACTTCCAATAACAATTTAAATATAGAGAAAATATATCTTGATGCTTATGTAGAGGTTACCGGAAGCGATGGCGACAGATACCCTGATGTGAATAAAGCAATAAATAAAAGAGTAAAAGAAGGGGCGTTAATAATCAACTATACCGGACATGGCGGTACTTCAGGATGGGCAGGAACAGAAGTTTTGCAGTTATCAGATATTAATAGTTGGACGAATATTACCAATATGCCTGTTTTTTATACCGCTTCATGCGAATTTAGCCCGTTTGATAATCCTGACCTGACTTCAGGTGGAGAACAGATCGTTTTAAATCCTAAGGGCGGAGGTATTGCTATTTTTTCAACAACAAGAGTGGCTTTTTCAAACACAAATTATAATCTGGATAAAAGCTTTTATAAATTTGCTTTAAAAAAATATAATGGTGAATATTACCATTTTGGCGATTTGATTAAACTTGCAAAGAATGATAATGGATGCATTGTTAACGATAGGATTTTTGTTTTACTTGGCGATCCCGCTCTTAAATTATCTTATCCCGGTTATAATGTAACTACTACCGAGATTAATGGTCACTCTATTTTATCTGAAATAGATACTATTAAACCCTTAAGTAAAGTAACTGTATCGGGAATAATACAAGATGATGCGGGAGATACTTTAACAAGCTTTAATGGTAAAATTTATCCAACTGTTTACGATAAAGAATATTTTACCAGGACACTTGGAAATAACCCAACCAGCATTCCAGTGAATTTTTATCAGCAGGAACATATACTTTACAAAGGCATAGATACTGTAATTAAAGGTAAATTTACTTTCTCTTTTATACCATCAAAAGACATGATTCAAAGTTATGGAATGGGTAGAATTAGTTATTATGCGAAAATGGACAGCGCTAATGATGCTACAGGTTATTATGAAAATCCAAACTTTATTTTTGGCGGAATTGATTCGGCCTCAACCTCTAATATATCAGGACCCAAAATTCAATTGTATATGAATAATACTTCTTTTATTTCAGGTGGAACTACCGATAATAACCCGCTTTTACTTGCTTTTCTTGAAGATTCATGTGGCATAAATTATAACAGTTGTAATTATGGCCACGATATTACTGCCGTTCTCGATACCAATACTGCGCAAACTATAATCCTTGATGATTACTACAATCCTGATATCAATACATATAAAAGCGGGGTTGTACTTTACCCGTTTATAAATTTAGCGTATGGCAAACATTCATTGAAGCTAAAAGCATGGGATGAAAATAATAATTCTGCTGAAGCATATACAGAGTTTGTTGTTTCCAGCCCAGGTAGTCTGACTTTGAATAATATATTTAATTACCCTAACCCATTCAATAATAAAACATATTTCTTTTTTGAACATAATCAACCTTGTTGTGATCTGAACGTTGAAATAAATATTTATTCTTTAATTGGAATACATGTCGCAACTATTCAACAAACAGTGTCTTCGGTGGGGGCATCCATTGTACCTGTTGAATGGGATGGATGTAATTACGAGGGAGGGAAGCTTAGCAGTGGCACATATTTATATCATGTTAAAGTTACCACTTCTGGTGGGTCATATATTGAAAGTTCAAATAAACTTATTATTATAAGATAATAACACAATAATATTTATATATTATCGTTATCTTTGCAAACTCAAATTTTATCTCTATATGAAAAGAGTATTGGTAAATGTGATTGCAGTTTTTCTGGTAGCTTCTTTGTTTACTGGTTTTTCTGCATTTGCACAATGGAAATATGACCCAAAAGCTTTAAATGTAATCACTACTGCGGTTCCTTTTATGCTAATTGGACCTGATGCACGCGCTGCTGGAATAGGTGATGCCGGAGTTTCTTCTACTCCCGATGCAAATTCAATGCATTGGAATCCTGCAAAATATGCATTTGTTGATAAGAGTCTTGGGGTTTCATTTTCGTATTGTCCATGGTTGCGTGCTCTTGTTAACGATATGGGACTTGCTAATTTATCAGGATATAAAAAGGTTGGCGAAGGACAAACTATAGCTGCTTCTTTATCATATTTTTCTTTGGGAAATATTACATTTACTGATATTAATGGAAATTCATTAGGTACATATGGTCCCAACGAATATGCCGTAGACCTTTGCTATGCACGTAAATTTGCAGATAAATTTTCAGGAAGCGTTGCATTGCGTTACATACATTCAAACCTTACAATGGGACAATTTGTCCAGGGGGAAGAAACTCATGCCGGAAATTCAATCGCTGCTGATATTTCAGCATATTACCAGGATAAATTGAAACTTGGCAGAACTCCCGCTAAAATAGCATTAGGAATTGATATTTCTAATATCGGGGCAAAGATGGCATATACTGATGTTACCGGGTCAAAGGATTTTCTTCCTACCAATTTGCGCATAGGTCCCACTTTAACGGTAGATATTGACGAATTTAATTCATTGTCTATTTCGATAGACTTTAATAAATTATTGGTACCTACGCCCCCCATTTATGATTCAGGTAAGGTAAACCCTGGTGGGCAACCTATTATTCTTGCAGGTAAGGATCCTAACGTTGGCGTAGTAACCGGTATATTCGAATCGTTTACTGATGCTCCAGGCGGTTTCAGGGAAGAAATAAAAGAATTTAATTTCTCGCCAGGCATGGAATATTGGTATGATAAACAATTTGCTTTAAGGGCAGGCTTTTTTTGGGAGGCTGAATCAAAGGGAAACAGAAAGTATTTCACTATGGGAGCCGGTATAAAATATCATGTTTTCGACCTTGACTTTGCATACCTAGTTCCTCTTAAACAACAAAACCCTCTTCAAAACACACTTCGCTTTACGTTATTATTCAATTTTGATGCACTCAAGGATAAAGATAAAACAAGAAAAGCTGATAAATGAAATTCAAAGTAGGGTTTGGCTTTGATATTCACCCCTTAAATGTTAATACTGATTTTTGGTTAGGTGGAATCCGGATTCCTCATTATAAAGGTGCATCGGGGCATTCCAATGCCGACACTCTGATCCATTCAATTTGCGATGCTTTATTTGGCGCAGCCAATTTAGGCGACATAGGTATTCATTTTCCTGATACTTCCAACGAATATAAAGGTATTGATAGTAAGATTCTTCTGGCTAAAACAGTTGAACTTGTTAAAAAAGCAGGATATTCCATTGGAAATATTGATATTACTATTTGCTTGCAAAAACCCAAAATAGCCGAATATATCCCCGAAATGAAAAAAACTCTTGCATCTGTTATCAATATCCCCGAAAGCGATATATCCATAAAAGCCACTACAACCGAAAAGCTTGGATTTATTGGCAGGGAAGAAGGCATTGCAGTATATGCAGTTGTCCTTATTGAAAAAGACTAAATCCCCGAACTCCTCTAATATCAATTCCGCATTCTGAAATCAAAACATTGATTTCACTAACTGAAATGTTGTCCGCGAAGAATAAAACGTTGTCTGTGATGACTTCAATGCCATCTGTGAAAGATAAAGCTTCAATTCGGAAATCGTAAATTTTAAATCCTAAATCATCAATGTTCTATGTTTCGAGAAGAAAGATTAAAATTTTCAGGGAATTTAGCTGTTTTGGACTTGTAAAAAGCTTCAATACCCTTCATATCTTCTTCAAAATTTCCAGTAAGATAAATAACCGGACCAATTCCACCTTCTTTTTTCGCATAATCAACAAAAGTAAGCACAATTGGCACTTTTGCTGCAGTTGCGATATGATAGAATCCCTTTTTCCAATGTTCCACCAGGCTGCGGGTTCCTTCGGGAGTAATTAAAAGCAGCAAGTTTTCCTGTTCATCAAACATTTTACTAACCTGTGCAATGGTGTTATTGTTCTTAGCCCTGTCTGTAGGTATCGCCCCCCATGATTTTATTATTGGACCAATTGGAAACTTAAACAATTCCTTTTTAATAAGAAATTTTACCTTCTTAAGGCCGAGCTTATATAATCCCGCCCTGCCAATTACAAAATCCCAGTTCGATGTATGCGGGGCTGCTATAAGAACAGCTTTAGTTAACCCTTCTGGTAACGATCCGTAAACATTCCAACCAATAATTCTGATAAATATGCTTGAAATTAAC
>JBEKEO010000187.1:0-6294 GCA_050013795.1 Bacteroidales bacterium | reverse complement strand
CTGAATTGTATCCACTGCCGGCTGCATATCCGACCGCTGTATTATAACCTCCTGTATTACCAGAAGGAGGTGCACCTCCTTCTAACGAATACATACCTATTGCCGTATTCCCGGTACCCCTAAAATATATATTAGCATCCATGCCAACAGCAGTATTTGAGCTTCCGGTGCTCTCATAAAGCGCTAGAGTTCCGATAGCAGTATTGTAGCTCCCACTGACGTTAGTGTCGAGTGCTTCCCTTCCAACAGCAACATTATCATATCCTGTACTGTTATTATAAAGCGCATTGGCCCCTATGGCTGCATTGTTATATCCTGTAGTGTACCCTTGTAATGCCTGTACGCCAAGGGCTGTATTGTTAATTCCCGTTGACGAACCGGCTACTCCGAGTGCGGCATAACAACCAACGGCAGTATTATTAGTGCCTGAACCGTAATATAATGAATTCACGCCAACAGCGGTATTTTGAACAGCGGTAGAACCATTCATCATAGCTCCGGCACCAACGGCAGTATTGTATATGCCGGTAGTGTTGGCCTGAAGCGCCTCATAGCCGATGGCAGTATTTACTGTACCAGTGGTGTTCAAAAAAAGTGCGGAATCCCCGGTGGCGGTATTGAAGCTTCCGGTAGTGTTGTTATAAAGCGCCTTTTGCCCATTGGCAGTATTGCTGTTTCCGGTGTTTTTATAAAGCGCTCCAAATCCGGTGGCGGTATTATTGCTTCCAGTGGTGTTGAAATAAAGTGCAACGCCGCCAAATGCGGTATTGTTGCTTCCGGTGGTGTTTAATAAAAGCGCCTGTTCTCCGGTGGCAGTATTTATTGCCCCGCTGGTATTGTTAATAAGCGCATTGTAACCCACTGCTGTATTATAGCTTCCGGTATTGTTATATAGCGCACTGCATCCGATGGCGATATTACCGGTTCCGTTGTTTAAATAAAGGGCCTGATATCCATTGGCAACATTGTTGGCACCTGTGGTGTTGGTATAAAGCGCCTGGTATCCGACTGCGGAATTATCGGTTGCGTTATTTGAATAAAGCGCCTGATATCCATGGGCAGTATTGTTGGCTCCCGTAGTGTTGGTAAAAAGAGCCTGGTATCCGAATGCGGAATTATAGGTTCCGGTTGTGCTTACTCCGGCCTGGTAACCCCAAAAGGTTAATCCGCTAGCACTATTTAATAGACCTGATTGTGCATTATTTCGTTTAAAAACAACATCATTATCATCGGTAGTGCCCATAAAATTTGTGCCGGGTGTAGTGCCTGCATTACCTGTTAACATCCATCCTGCATTTGGAGAAATATTATCAAGAAATGCCTCCCACTTGGTACCGTTGTACCAGTAAAGCCCCTTATTTCCACCAGTCATGCCAGCATTAGTATTAAATACAAGTGTATAAGTGGCAGGACTTGGAATGGTTAAAACATCGGTGGTTGAATTTAAACTCGCCCGTGGTATAAGCAATCCCCTGTTATATGTTGTAGTCCCTCCAATATCCAGTGCTGCAGATGCGTCAGGGGTGGAAGTCCCAATGCCAACATTACCGCCATTTGTTATCCTCATACGTTCTGTCAAGACAGTGCTTCCATCAGGAATAGTTGAAAATGCCATTGCTGTTGGTAAATCACTTGAATTGCTTGAAGCTGCATCGCGTAAAACTTGTATTTGAGCCTGTGGATTTGCCTGGTAAGAAGTACCAAAATTTATATTGCCTATTAAGTTTCCCGTTACAGTTGTTTGTGTAGATTGTCTTAGCGTTAATGTTGCTGGATTATTTGCACCTGCAGTTAAGTTCTGAATTTCAAAATCGCCTGTATTTGCAGCAGTTATAGTAGTATAATCATTTATTAAAAGAAATTTATTTGTAAAAACGCCAGCCCAGTCACCACCTGTGCTATATACCGAGAATGTTTTATTTCCAGAAGTATGATAACCCAGATAACTTTGAGAAATAGTATAAGCAGCATTATTTAGTTTACCCGATACTGCACTATAATTTGATCCAACAGTGGCAGATACATGTTCTCCAAAAATTGCATTATAAGAATCACTGGTTGACTGAACATAGAGCATATTTGAAGCGGGAGCAACATTAATGCCTACAAGCCCTGTGCTTGATATCGTCATTCTCACCGAACCATTAGTATTAAAGCCAAGTGAAGTGCCTTGATGGTTATTCATGCTGATATTAAAACTGGCATCAACATCAAATGTAAAACCCACGCTACTACTTCCATTACCAGATACACCATTAGTAATTTGAAAAAGTTTTGCAGCACCGGAACCACTGCTGTGCAAATGCAACAAACTCTGGGGTGTGAAACTAATATCAGATACTCCCACCTGTTGTGCAATTGAACTTATGGAAAATAGTGCCAATACAGCAATCAGGCAAATTTTCCTTTGGAATGAAGATTTTCTCATATGTATATATTTAACTCGATTGTATTCAATAATAAAGATTGAAAAATAACCAAAGATACATGATTTTTTTTTATAAGTCAAGGATTTTGTAATTTTATTATTCTAAGTAACTAACATAAAACTAACAAGCTTTTATGAATTTATATTTAACTTATTGAGAAAACGTATAATTGTATCAAATTAAGAAAAAATACAAACAAGTATTTTTATATAATCCGGCTACTTGTTTAAATATTTTGTGTATTTTCAAATCCTGATTCATAACAGAAAGATGTTAAAGAAACAGAAATAAAAGATGGTAACATTCCTCGAAAAAATAGCCGATCACCTGATTGAGTCTTTTAAAGATAAAATAAGCGATACATGCCTGGTATTTCCAAACAGGCGTGCAGGACTGTATCTAAAAAAACATTTGTCACAAAAATTAAAAAAGGATATATGGTCGCCTTCGGTTTTTTCTATTGAAGATTTTGTATGTCATATCACGGGACTCCGGATTGCTGACCAAACCACTCTGCTGTTTGATTTCTATAACATTTATAAAAAGATTGAAGGAACGAAAGCACAGAACTTTGATGAATTCATGAACTGGGCTTCTGTTCTTCTAAGCGATTACAATGATGCAGATATGAATCTTGCAGATGCTGAAGAACTTTTCAGGTATCTGAATGAAGCCAAAGCTATCAGTTTATGGAACCTTGATAATAACCCTCTGACCGAACATGAAAAAGATTACCTGAAATTTTATCAGTCTCTTGGTAAATATTATGCTGAACTTTCATCTTTTCTTCTTGGCACAAAAATAGTTTACCAGGGATTAGCCAATAAAGTTGCTGCTAATAATATAGAAGAATATTTTAAGTCACTAAAATTTTACAAGGTAATTTTTGCTGGTTTTAATGCATTAACAGCTTCAGAAGAAAAAATCATCAGGGCATTGCTTGATTCAGGAAAAGCTGAAATATTCTGGGATGCAGAGAAATATTACACTGATAATAAAATACAGGAAGCGGGTTTATTTATTCGCAAATACAGGGCTGAATGGGAATTGAAAGAATTCAACTGGCTGGAAGATCATTATGCTAATGACACAAAAGAAATTACCATTACAGGAGTCCCCTTGCATGTCGGGCAGGCAGAGTATGCAGGTCAGTTGCTTTCTGAAATGACCGACAATTATGCTAATTCCGAAAACACCGCTTTGGTGCTTGCTGATGAAAACCTGCTTATCCCCCTGCTCTACTCTATTCCCGAAAATGTAAAGGACATCAATATCACAATGGGTTATCCCCTTTCAAATTCTTCCATGCATAGTCTTTTGCTGACCATCTTTACTTTGCTTGAAAATTCACAGAAATACAGCAAAAACAATACTATTCGTTTTTATCAAAAGGATATCATCAACTTCCTTAATCATCCTTACCTGCGATTAATAAGCGAATTGAACAATAAAGCTCCGGGAATAAATTCTTTATTTTCTTATGTTAAAAACTCTAACCGCATATTCTTTAACAGCGATGAGATAAGGAAACAATTAGGAAATACCGTTATTGCTTTTTTCTTTGAAAACAAAAAGTATGACAATATCACGTTTCTTGCTAAGATAACATCACTCATCGGACTGATACGCGATATGCTTATTGCTGAAAATAAAAATACTGATATTGACATTGAATACCTGTTTCATTATGCTGTAATAATTAACAAAGTTAGAAACCTGCTCACTGACTACGGTTCTGTAAGCGATATTAAAACCTTGCGAAAAGTATTTACCGGACTAGCTGATACTGCCAAAATTCCTTTTTATGGTGAGCCATTGAAAGGCTTGCAGATAATGGGAATGCTGGAAACACGCACCCTCGATTTCAAAAACATCATACTGCTTTCAGCTAACGAGCAAATACTTCCTGCAGGGAAATTCCAGCATACATTTATCCCTTTCGACATCAGGAAAGAGATGGGATTAAGCACATACAGGCAAAAGGAATCTATATTCGCATATCATTTCTACCGACTGTTGCAGCGTGCAAAAAACATTCATATCATTTACAATTCACAAGCAGGTGATTTTGGCAGCGGCGAGAAAAGCCGCTTTATTACTCAGCTTTACGAAGAAATGCCCCACTATAATACTAAGATAAAGATTCAACAGAATATTCTTGTTAGCGAAACACCAACTGCATCAGTAAACAATGACATTTCCATTTCTAAAACACTCGAGATATTAAAAAGCCTCAACGAAATTGCTTATAAAGGCTTTTCCCCTTCGGGGCTGAATACATATATTAGTTGTCCTCTTAGGTTTTATTTCCAATATATTGAAAAGCTGGAGGAAGCAGAAGATGCAGCTGAAACCATTGATGCTGCCACTTTGGGAAGCACGGTACATTATGTTTTGAAAAACCTGTACCGTCCGTTTAAGAATAAAATACTTCGCCCCGCCGATGTAAAACAAATGTATGCAAGTGTTGAAACCCTTATAAAAGAAGGCTTCAAGCAATTTTATCCCGATGGCGATACAGAAACTGGCAAGAATCTTTTAATATCGAAAGTGGCAACAAAATTCATTAATAATTTTCTGCTGACTGAAACGAAATTCATTGAAAAGATACAAAATGCTAACGACTATCTCACCATCATACAGCTTGAAGAACCTTTTGATACCAGCATTAATGTGAATACCCATGATGGCAAAACTGTTGCCGTTAAGCTGAAAGGCTTTATTGACAGGGTTGACCGCATCGGCAAAACTTACAGGATAATTGATTACAAAACAGGAATTGTTAAAAAAGAAGAACTTAAATTCGATGAATGGGAACAGTTTATCAGCGAACCTGCTCTTGCAAAAAGCCTGCAACTGCTCACTTATGCTTACCTGTTCAGTAAAAAACATCAAGCGGATAAGCTGAATGCCGGCATTATTTCGTTCCGTAATTTAAGCAAAGGATATATGGCGGTTGATTGTCCCGCCTCACAGGATAAGGCTGTTGATGCTGATGCCCTTGCGCTTGTTGAAAAAAATATAGCCGCGTTTATTGCCTGCATCTTTGATCCCTCTATTCCATTCACCCAGACTACCGATACTAAGATTTGCGAAAACTGCGCTTATAACAGTATTTGTAACCGTTAAGGTTTAGTTGGGAGTTGGGAGTGCTGAGTTGGGAGTGAATTAGTTCAATTGTTCTTCGCCACGGCGGACTGCCTTCTTCTTAAGAAACTATTCTTTAATAAATTTCTCTACACTTATTCCTTTTTCCGTCCTCACTTCTATCACATATACCCCGTTTGGAAAGGATGAAACATCTATATTGGTTTTATTGCTATTTGTCACAAGGGTTTTTATTAGCTGGCCTTGAATATTTGAAATTTCTATTACTGCAGCTTGCTTGCCTCGCGGCAATGCAGGCGGGCTTTCTATTGTTATATTATCTTTAGTTGGATTAGGAAAAACATTAACATTATTTTCTTTACTAACTTCCTCAATACCAGTTTTAGCTTTTATAACTATAGGAACTGTGTATCCTTTAACATTATTTTTAGTGTATGGAATTCCCAAAATAGATACATTGGCATTTACATAGATTCTGATAGAATCAGTACCCGCAGTAGTCGGCGTTCCTTTAATAGTTGCGCATTGCCATGTCAGTCTGTTCCACTTAGGAAATGTAGTGCCGCCAGTATTATTGACAGCGGTCCATGTATTTGCTGCAATTAAATTGGTTAAGCTAACAAACTTTACCCAATTAATGGTAAACCCTGATGCGGATTTTGGTACGCCAATAGTAATTGGTTGCTCATAATAAACGCCAACTTGTGCATCGGGCAAGGGGTTGGGTATCATTATTCCGGAATTAGGGACACTGGTG
>JBEKEO010000186.1:0-6349 GCA_050013795.1 Bacteroidales bacterium | reverse complement strand
TTACCCATTGTTCAATGTTCTCCGCCAGCCTGACACCTAACGCATCATCCTGCCTTCCGGGATTACCATATCCATATACCAGTATATTCATATTCTTTATTACACTACAGAAGCCACCGCTGAAAACGGTGGCTTCTGCAATAGGTTATCTTAAGATTAATTATGAATGGTAATTATCTATCACATTATCATCAGCATCATACATGGTAATATCAAGTAGCATCTTGCCTAATGAATGTGTAGCACAGCTAAGGCATGGGTCATAAGCCCTGATGGCCACTTCTACTGCATTCTTCATGCCTTCAGTAATTTCCTTTTTGCCTGTCATCATTTTATTTGCAACATCATTCACGGCCCTATTCATAGGTTCGTTATTATTTGTAGTTGAAACAATAAGATTAGCCATGGTGATCTGGTCATTTTCATTTATTTTGTAATGATGAAATAAAGTACCGCGCGGAGCTTCAATCAAACCAACACCTTCTAGCTGCTTTTTGCCTTTAGTAACAAGATTTGTAGACTGCAGATCTTTATCATTTAATAAGATCTTTATCATTTCTGCAGCATGAATAGTTTCAATTAAACGTGCCCAATGCATATGCAAGCTCATATGGTTTGGTTTTCCCTTAGTATAAGCTTTGTATTCCTCAAATGCTTTCTGAGCAAGTGGAGTAGGGATGAAGTCGCAAGTGTTTAATCGAGCCAATGGACCAACTGTGTACCATCCGTCATTCTTACCTATTGATGTAAGGAAGGGGAATTTCATATAACTCCAAGATCTCACTTCTTCGTTGATGTATTTGTAATATTCCTGGTAATCCACATCATTAAGAATTTTCTTGCCGTCTTTATCAACAGCTCGAAGTACGCCATGATATAGGTCTAAAGCCCCGTCTTTCCTGACAAGGCTTAAATGATTTGAAGGAAATACTGAAAAGTTGTCAATGAAGGCCTGGTTTTGTTTATGATAACCTTTAAATAATTCAAGAGCACCTAGCGCCCATTCTATCATTTTATCAATATTAAGAGGATCGGCGCCTTTAAGGAATTTATCACGTTCTTCAATGCTCAGGTTTTTATTAATACCACCCGGTATGGCTCCTGTTCCGTGGATTTTCTTACCTGCAGTAGCTGCAATTATTTCCTGCCCAAACTTACGCATCATCACTCCCTGAACTGCTAAATCAGGAAATTTCAAAGCTATGCCAATTACATTTCTTAAGGCAGGATCACTGTCATAACCTAATAACAGGTCGGGTGATGCGAGATGGAAGAAATGCAACGCATGCGACTGGAACATTTGTCCGTAGTGCATTAAACGACGCATTTTTTCTCCCACAGGAGTGAGTCCATTACCTGTGCCTGCCCCGACAATAACATCGAGCGCTTTAGCAGATGCAAGATGATGGCTTACTGGACATATTCCGCAAAGTCTTTGAACAAGTACAGGCATTTCCCAGTATGGACGGCCCTGTGCAAATCGTTCAAATCCTCTGAATTCAACAACGTGCAGTCTTGTCTGTGTAACATTTAATTTATCATCCATGTGAATGGTCACTTTGCCATGACCTTCAATACGTGTTACAGGTTCTATAGTTATTTTGTTCATTGTCATCAGGATTTTAAATTAATCAAATTTTATTACTTCATAAGGTAAGTTCATTTCTTTGCCGGTCAATAAAGACACTAATGCTTCCCATATCAGTTCTGCTCTTGGTGGACATCCGGGAAGGAAATAATCTATCTTCACTATTTCATGGCAGGGATAAACTTTATCAAGTATCATTGGTAATTCCTCGTCGTTTGGAATGATCTTTTTATCGTTGCATACTCCGGTTGTCGGTCCTCCAAGATAAGCTTCCTCAAGGCATTCTTTAATTGGAATGCTGTTTCTCATTGCAGGAAGTCCTCCCATAATTGCACATTCTCCTACAGAAATAAGTATTTTACATTTTTTACGAAACATTTGTAATGTTTCAATATTCTCGCTGTTGCAGCAACCACCCTCAATAATACCAACATCGCACATTTTTGTGAAAGTCTTGATATCATCAATAGGCGATTTGTTGAACTCGACGAGTTCTATAAGTTGTAGTATTTTTTCATCAATATCGAGTATTGACATATGGCATCCGAAACATCCGGCCAGTGAAGCGGTAGCGACTATTGCTTTGCTCATTATATATATCCTCCTTAGTTTTTACTTTTGAATAAATTCAGTGCCTATAGGTTCTTTATCGAATTTGCGTTTGCCGATAGGTATATCAAATCCTTTTTCTTTTTTAAGGATAGCGCCAACGGGGCATCCTTCCATAGCTTCAAGCGCAAGCTTATCCGTCATGGTTGCTGCCAGTTCATGGTCGATGTGAATCTCAAGCTTATGACCTCTTTTAAAGAAAGCGAAATAGCTTCTTCCTTGCTCATCTTTAATCGAACGTATACATTTCTTGCACTGTATGCACCTGTTTTTATCAAGATAGATCTTAGGTGTTAAAGCATCAATTCTTCTCATCGGGAAATTATACTGAAACTGCGGAACCATCATTTTATAGCGGTAAGCCATAGCCTGAAGTTCGCAATTGCCGCTCTTCTCGCAGGAAGGACAAAAATGATTTCCTTCAACAAAAAGAAGCTCGATTATCATTTTTCTCATTTCCTCAAGTTGAGGCGTTTCATTTTCAATCACTGCTCCGTTCAATTCCTTTGTCACAAGAGTAGTGCATGCAGCCATTGGCCTTCCATTGACCTTTACCATACAAATTCTGCAGGAGCCAGCCGGAACAACATCTTTCATGTGGCAGAGATATGGAATGAAAACCCCGTTCAGCATAGCGGCTTTCCAAATGTCGAGACCTTCATCGGCTATGCATTCTTTGCCGTCTATTGTAAATTTTATTTTATTATCGCTCATATATTGTTTTTTGAATGCGTTCTACAAAATCCTTTATTAATGTACTTTAACTTCACGTTTTACCACTTCGCAGGAATCCAAAACGGCTTTCTTCATATCGAAATCATAAACACCATCGGCTTTTGGCTCTTTTACAAGGGCTTCATATTTTTCCCTGAAATTCTCAATAGTGGTGATTACAGGATTTGCTGCTGTTTGTCCTAATCCGCAACGGTTAAGGTCTTTCATGGTTTTTGCAAGTTTCAGCATATCGTCGATATCCTGCTTCACGCCTTTGCCTTCAATTATCTTTTCCAGCTTTTGTTTCAGAACAGGGGTGAGGGCGCGGCATGGAACACAAGAACCGCATGATTCATCAATAAAGAATTCCATGAAATTTAAAACAACATCTTTTAACAGGTTCCTGTTTTGACCTATTACTATCATTGATCCGCCGGTAGGAAGGTCTTCATTTGCAATTTTCCTGTCGAACATTTTAGGAGGGATGCAAATACCTGACGGACCTGCAACCTGCACTGCCTGAACATTCTCAGCACCGCACATTTCAAGCATTTGTTTAATGGTCATTCCCCATTCAATTTCGTAAACGCCTGGAAGTTTGCAATCACCGGAGATGCTGAGAACTTTTGTTCCCGAAGATTTTTCAGTGCCAATACCTTTGTACCAGTCAGCACCTTTTTCAATGATGCGGACAGTTGAACAAAGTGTTTCAACATTATTAACAATAGTTGGCTGATTCAAATATCCATCTTCAACAGGGAAAGGAGGACGGTTTCTTGGTTCTCCTCTTTTGCCTTCTGCAGATTCAATCAATGCAGATTCTTCGCCGCAAACATAAGCGCCTGCACCAAATTGTATCCTGATATCAAAATCAAAGCCTTTTTTACCTGCTATATCTTTACCTAATAATTTCTTGCTTCTCATGTTAGCAAGGACTTTTTCAAGGTGAGCCTTCATATACGAGTACTCGCCTCGTAAGTATAGAATGCCTTGTTTTGCTCCTATAGCATAACCACCCAATGTCATTCCTTCGAATATCATGTGTGGTAATTCAGTAAGGATAACACGGTCTTTAAAAGTACCCGGTTCGCCTTCATCGGCATTGCAGATAACATATTTTTCGCCTTTGTTCTTTGAGCAGAATTCCCACTTTAATCCTGTAGGAAAACCTGCGCCGCCTCTACCACGTATATTTGAATTCTTCACTTCGGCAATTACCTGTTCAGGGGATAATGAAGTGATTTTCTTTATTGCATTCCCGCTGGTATATTCAGAAAAGAGGACGGGACCTTTTTTCCTGAGATTGTTCTTTACTTCGGTTTTCATTTCAGCATTGGCGCCATCGCCAAACTCTTTCACCATTTCAGCAACAGCTTTGCCTGCTTTAAAACCTGCAACCAGTTCTTTTACTTTCTTTTCATTTAGTTTTGTGAATACTGTTCCATTAATGATGGCAGCCGGTTCCTGGTCGTTCATGCCTATGCATGCCGTATCATGAAGCCCGATAAGCTCATCGGCGGTCATTTCACCGAATTTGCAGCCCGCTTCTTTTTCGAAAGCTCTGGCAATTTCGTTTCTTCCCATCATGCAGGCCACAGCGCTATTGTTCAAATACACTGCATACTTGCCGACAGGCCTGCTGCTAAGGAAATGATAAAAAGAAAGGGTTTGCTCCACATCGACCTTTGAAAGTTTTAAGGCTTTAGAAATAAAGTTCACAGCTTCAACGGGGACACACCTGTATTCGTTCTGGACATCAAGCAGTATGTCCATCAGGCGCTTGGTATCGTTCCCGTACTTTTTGACTATTTCCTTTACTGAAATTTCAATATTCGTCATTTTTCCTCCGCTATGTATTAGTGAATATCTATTTGTTAAACCATTAACAATTTGGCTCAAAAATATATATTTTATTTGAATTGCAAGGGGATGGGAGGAATTTTTTTAGCAATTATAGTTAATCATGATAATTGCTTGTTTTAAAGTACAATGAATCAGCAGAATGTCGTATTCATTCATTTATTTCAAAAAGACGAAGATTGTTTTTTAGCGCAATTATTTCGTCATGCATGGAGTTTATTCTCTGTAACAAATGATTGATAGCCTCTATCCCTTCAAGGTTAATATTCAATTCGTAATGGAAACTGATAAATTTCTCTAATTGTTGAAGTTGTGCTTCATTAATGAATTCTGTTTCTTTAACAGTAGTAATTTCAACCATACCCGCTTGTTGTAACGAGCTGATAAATGAAACTTCAATATTGTGGCTGGCACAAAATACATCTATAGCTATTAAATTTTCGGTTTGCATTGTTATTGCAATTTAGATAATTCGGTAAATAATTCTATTTGTTTCTCATTTAAGTTTGTTGGAATTTTAATGTTATAGGTTACATATAAATCTCCAAAGCTGCTTTCATTTTTATATACAGGAAATCCCTTGCCTTTTAATTTTATTTTACTCCCGTTTTGTGTTTCGGGTTTTACTTTTATTTTAACTTTTCCGTTCAATGTATCAATTATAATTTCCCCTCCCAAAACTGCTTTATATAAATCCAAATCTACTGTGGTATATAAATCATTTCTCAAACGTTTTATTATGGAGTGATTGGCTATTGAATATGTAATATATAAATCACCATTCGGCCCGCCATTTATTCCTGTGCCTCCATGTCCTGAAATTTTAATTGTTTGTCCGTTTTCAATACCTGCAGGGATAGTAATTCTTATATTTTTCCCATTAACTGTTAACGTTTGTTTGTGAGTTTTATATGCATCAATTAAGTTGAGATGTAATTCTGCCCTGTAATCTTCTCCCCTGAATTTTACCTGCCTGCTTCTTCCTGCGCCTGCTCCTCTGCCAAACATGGATTCAAAGAAATCGGAAAAATCTCCTTCGGATTGCGCATCTGAATATCCTGGCTCATGATAATTTGATGATTGTTCCTGGTACTGTTTTGCTTTTTCAAATTCTTCAGCATGTTGCCAATCCTTTCCATATTGATCGTATTTTTTGCGTTTTTCAGGATTGCTCAATACTTCATTGGCTTCATTGATCTGTTGAAAATTCTTTTTTGCATCTTTATCATTCGGATTTAAATCGGGGTGGTACTTTCTGGCTAATTTCCGGTAAGCTTTTTTGATTTCCTCCGTTGTTGCAGTTTTATCTACTCCTAATATTTTATAATAGTCTAAGTAGGTCATTTTTTTATCTTAGAATTTATATAATGCAATATTTAAACTTTTACAAATTTTTACAAACCTACATGAATTTTTAAACACACACAAATACTCGATGAAAATTCATGTATGTTTCTTCCTAATCTTTAAAAACAAAATAATTTGCAGAGGAAATTTGCACAAACCTAAAGTTTGGAGCTATGAATAAATAAAAGAAAGATATCTGAAAACTGGTTTTAGGGTCTCACTTTATTACCC
>JBEKEO010000185.1:0-6374 GCA_050013795.1 Bacteroidales bacterium | reverse complement strand
TATCAGAAATATTTTCCGGTCGAAGATTTAAATGATATACACTGCCATTTTGATTAAGTATCAGTTCCGAGTCAGCAATTTTTTTCATGTTATTAGATTAATTTGAACAAATTATGTTATTTTGCAACCAGATTTAAGTTGCAAATTTAAAGAATTTATTGTTTGGGCAATTTAATATTTTAAGAAGCTATACATTGAAATGAAAGGACATTACAACAATATACTTGTTCCTACAGATTTTTCAGAACAATCGCTTCTGGCGCTTGAGCAGGCATATGCCCTTGCTCAGTTGCTTAATGTGGAAATTACCTTGCTTTATGTTATTCCTGAAGGTGGAATTGACCTTACTTTCGGACTTTTTTCCAAAGAACCTTCTGAAAAGGAGAAAGTAGATTATGAGGAAAGTTGTTTTGCGAGGCTTCAGCAAATTTCCGAAAGTGCTTCAAAAAATTCGTGGATTAAAGTAAACCCATTAATTGTGAATGGCAAGGTTCACGAAAGAATTTTACAGGTTGCTAAAGATATTTATGCTCGTTTTATTGTTATGGCCACCAACAGTTCTGACCCAGACCATAAAAAAACATTTATTGGGTCTAATACCTCCAAAGTTATTAAAGAAGCACCTTGTCCTGTTCTTACGTTTAATGGGACAAATATCCGTGAACATTTCGATACTATTGTACTTCCCCTTGACCTTACAAAAGAAACACAGCAGAAAATTGCGAAAGCTATTGAAATAGCAAAATACTATAATTCCACAATTCGTATAGTATCTGTATTGCTCACAGGTGAGCCTGAGGTAGTAAACCAGCTTACTGAACAGTTAAAACAGGTAAAAGAATTTATTGAGAAAAGAGATATTTATACTACAGCAAAAATTATACACGGTGACAGGGCAATAGGCGGCCTTACTTCTTTTATCCTTGAATATGCTTATGAGTCGGATGGCGATTTGATCATGATCATGACACAGCAAGAGGTTAATTTGCGTGACAGATTTCTTGGCTCAAATGCCAGTGATATTATAAGCGAATCTAAGATTCCTGTACTTTCTGTTGTTCCAAAGTGATACGGCAGTGATTAATAAAAATCTATTTTGCTGATGAAAACTAATTCCATATCTACTATTGTATTTATTGGATCGGGAAATGTGGCTTATAAGCTTGCCGAAGCATTTAAATATACGGGAAGGAAGATTATACAGGTATATAGCAGAACAGAAATTTCAGCGAAGGGGCTTGCTTCATTAGTTAATGCAGGCTATACGACCGATTTAAATAATATAGAAAAGGGAGCCGATGTATATATTATTTCTGTTTCCGACACTGCAGTCCCCGAAATTGTTAAAAATCTGAAACTGGGAAAAAGCCTGGTTGTTCATACATCCGGTTTCCTGTCAATGGACATACTTTATCATACCTCTAAAAATATTGGTGTTTTCTATCCTCTTCAAACGTTATCCAAAAACAGAATAGTAGATTTTTTAAGTATCCCTGTTTGTATAGAAGCCAATAATGAAGATAACCTTGTAATGCTTGAAGACCTTGCCCGTTCATTTTCTACTGACGTAAGATATGTTGATTCTTCTCAAAGAAAGTTGATACATCTTGCTGCTGTTTTTGCTTCTAACTATACAAATCAAATGTATTGTATAGCTGAAGAAATATTAAAAGATTCAGGGATTCCATTTGATATTCTTAAGCCGCTTATTCTTGAAACAGCAGAAAAAATAATGAATATGGATCCGTATGAAGCCCAAACCGGACCTGCCCGCAGGAATGATACTGAAGTAATAAACCAGCATCTGAAAATGCTGAAAAATAATGATTACAAAGAGTTTTATAAGATGTTAAGTGAAATGATTGCAAAGAAATATAAAAAGAACGGCGGAGAATGAGCAATTACAAAGAAAAGCTAAAACATATCACAACATTCATTTTTGATTATGATGGTGTGCTGACGGACGGCAAGGTGATCTTACTAAATGATGATGAAGGTTTGCGAACTGCCCACGTTAAAGATGGATACGCCATGCAGTATGCAATTAAGAAAGGGTATAGGGTAGCGATTATTTCGGGAGGCAGGTCGGAAGCTATTAACAGGCGGTTTAAAGTGCTTGATGTTCATGATGTTTTTATGGGTGTAAGTGATAAAGTTAAAGTTTATACTGATTATTTAAAAAAGAATAAATTAAAAAAAGAAGAGATTCTTTTTATGGGTGACGACATTCCGGATTATCCATTAATGAAACAGGCTGGTATTGCCACATGTCCTGCCAATGCATCTGAAGAAATAAAATCTGTTGCTGCTTACATCTCTAGTCTTAATGGAGGTGACGGTTGTGTGCGTGATGTAATTGAACAGGTTTTGAAAGTGCAGGGCAAATGGTTCGACAAACAAACTGCTTTTCTTTGGTAAGCAATATTTAATTGCAAATAATTAACTTAAATGAAATTTTCCTAATGCTTAATATTTTAAAACTGCTCCGTTATCCAAATCTTATTCTTATTGCGTTAACACAGTACCTGTTCAGGTATTTTATTTTGTTTCCAATATTTAGAAATGAAAGAATAACTCCTGTATTGAGCCATCTGGATTTTGCACTGCTCGTATTTTCCACTATTCTTATAGCAGCAGCAGGCTATGCTATCAATGATTATTTTGATATTCGTATTGACAGGATAAATAAACCTGATAAAATAATTGTGGGCAGGCTTGTATCAAGGCGTAAGGCTATGTCGCTGCATACTGTTCTTAATATCATTGCCATTATCCTTGGATTTTATATCAGTTACAAGGTTGGAAACATTAAGTTCGGGGCTATTAATATTGTTATTTCCATGCTGCTCTGGATGTATGCGATGAAATATAAAGCCTATATGCTGGTGGGAAATATAATTGTTTCGTTTGCAACAGCTATGACCATTATTGTTGTATGGCTATTTGAAAATTATGCCCTATGGGGCAGCGGGCAGTTTGTTCATGTCTGTCTTCATATCCTGAATTTCTTGCTGTGGAGCTACGTGATTTTTGCATTTGGAACTTCTTTGATAAGAGAGATCATAAAAAACTTAGAAGATGTAATTGGTGACAGAAAGTGCGGATGTTCCACTATGCCTGTTGTTATCGGGGAAAGAAATACAAGAATAACACTTGCTGTACTTGCTGCTGTTTTGATGGCTGCTCTAATCTATATTTCTTATTATTTCGCATTTGCCATGCATTGGGTTTATATTTCCTGTTACCTGATTTTAGTGGTTATCATCCCCTTTTTATTTTTGATTTACATGATATTGACTTCAAGGAATAAGGACGATTACAGCTTTTTAAGCAATTTAACAAAGTTCATCATGGTGGCAGGAGTGATGTCAATGCTGTTGATCTCATACAGGTTATAGACAGAAATATATCACCATCTTTTCTTTTTAAATTATAAGGAATATGATACACGAAAAATTAAAAGATTACCATATCATTCTTGCTTCCCGTTCGCCGCGAAGGCATATGTTGCTGAAAGGCCTTGATATTCCTTTTGAAGTGAAAGTGAAAGATGTGGACGAAATATATCCTTCCCATTTAAAAAGAGAAGACATAGCCCTGTATCTTTGCGAATTAAAAGCTGCTGCCTTTGATGGTGAATTGAAAGAGGATACATTAGTGATCACCGCAGATACTATAGTCTGGATAAATGATAAAGTGCTTAACAAGCCAAAGGATTATAACGACGCTGTAAATATACTGACTCAACTTTCCGGTAACATGCATGAAGTGATTACAGGCATCTGCCTTAAAACAAAAAACAAAACGAAATCGTTTTATGCTTTGACAAAAGTGTATTTCAAAGAACTTTCACGGGAAGAAATATCCTATTATCTGGATAATTATAAACCCTACGATAAAGCGGGCGCCTACGGCGCCCAGGAATGGATAGGATATGTAGCTATTGAAAGAATTGAAGGATCCTATTTTAATGTGATGGGATTGCCAACACGCTTGCTTTACGAAGAGCTAATGAAATTCTGATCTTAAGTATATGAAAAAAGAAAGGCTGCGAACCCGCAGCCTTTCTTTTTTGCTTATTAGTGTTATTCTACATGCACATTTTTATCCTTAGGGTATTTCACGGAATAAGAGAATTTAATCTTTTGCGTTTCTGCGCTTTTCAGGTTAAGTTTCCACGAAAGGAAGCCTGTTGTTTCATCGTATTTTGCACCCGAAGTTTCTCCTTGTTCAATTTCAATTTGTTTATCGGTGCTTAGCGGTAACTGGTCTTCCACTACTATTTCAATCGGAGTCTTCTTCTTGTTCCTTACATCTATTTCCCATACATAGGAAACTTTACGGTTGAGACCTATAAACTGGTTAGCATTATAATCTTTTTGTTTAATTCTTTCCACAGCAATATTTTCGTCCCTGCCCAGCGATACGTCCAGTGTGTCCTTAGTATTGTTAACATCCAGGTAGGATTTACCCACATAGGTCCCTTCAAAATAAAGATTGATATAACCTGAAAGAAGATTGTAGTTTTCCCAGCCTGTTACTTTGGCAAGCAGGTAAGCATTCCTGTCAATCTTTGGAGCGCAATAATACTGATAAATGGCAGGGAGGGTGTAATTTTGTATCTCCACTATAGTTGTTTTACCGTCGGAATTGATAGTATAAGGTAGATTAATATCGAATTCAAAATTGGTGGCATTGGTATATACAGTTGTATAGTTGGCTGCAGTCTGAGCTGCAATATTTTCCTTTGCCTCATCTTTTTTGCCACCTGCTTTTTCTAAATCTTCAGCAGCTGACGCCGGGGCATTGCTGGTACGGTAATCATCATAGGTATTGTAAATGTAAAGATACCACGGGTAAAGCGAAGGTTTTGAACCATTCTGCTGTGGGTTACCCGTACATAGTTTCAGTTTTACATTCTTCCAATCTTCGCCTGTTGTCTGGTAAACGCTGGCCCTGTAATCAAGTGCAATGGGGCTGTCGGTGTTCGTGGAACGCAGGTCGTACGAAGGCGTCCAGCTTGCTCCTGTCACGGCATACGATATTTCAAAAGTTGCAGGTGTGGTAGTGTTTGTAGCAACGGCAACAATAATTTCGCTTGTGGGTATGCTGCGCTTTGCATTTAGTTGAGTTAGCTGAAGACTAACCTGTGAAACATTAGCCTGTAGCTTTTTTATTCTGGCATTTGCAGCAAGCTCTTTCGATTTTATCTCGCTCAACCTTGTCCTGAAGAATTCAGCAGCAGCTTTCAGATCATCAATTTTTACACCGGAAGACGTTCCTCCTATGGACTGGTTTGCGATGATCATGTTCTTTTCTTCTTTATACACTTCAATAAGTCCCTGCTGATACTCTAACTGTGTGCTGTACGAATCAAGAGAGTCTTCAAGCAGTACTTCTTCTTTCGGCTTGTTCTGGGCTTTCATGTAATCCATTTCCGAACTGACGGAAAGGATGGTAAAATTGCCTGTTCCCTTTACCTGTACGCTGTTAGGATTCACGTATTGGGAAAGTCCTTCAAATACCAGGTAGCTTTGTCCTGTTTTCAACACTGTTGATGCGCTGCGTGTTACCTGTGCTCCGTTTAAGAATACGGTTACTCCTGTTATCTCTGATTTAACAGGTGTTTTGTCCTCATCTGCTTTTGCTGTCAGCATAGTGAAAAGGACGATGACGAGTAATAATGTGATTTTTTTCATAGTTTTACGTTTTTAGTTTCGATAATAAGATGCAGGAATTTTAAAATTTCATAAAATGAAGTCGTAATTCTTTAAAATAAGTTTGGAATTTTGTTTAATTTTATCGGATAAAAAATCAAATACTATGAAAAAATATTTTTTCTTTGCTGCATTCATCGCATTTGCATTTGCAGCATCCGCGCAGGAAATAAAGGTTAAAGAAGATTATGCAAAGATAGGCGGGGCAAACAACCCTGTGCTGACAGTGTATATCGGCGGAGCCGACCAGACAACCGTTGAAAAAGCGTGGAAAAGCCTGATGAAAGATTACGGCGCAAAAGTTTCTTATAAGGATGTCCTCTTTTCGCAGGATGCAAACATCAAGGATATGTCAACTAAGACCGTGGATACATATGCCACTGCCGAACCGCAAAAGGATGGCACTGTAAAATTAACGGTGGCATTCGATCTGGGAGGTGGGTTTGTAAGTTCTTCCACTCATCCCGATCAATATAAGGTGGCAGAAAAGATGGTAAGGAAGTTTGCTGTTGATGTAAGCAAACAGGCTGTTTCGGATAAGCTGTGGGATGAAAAGAAAAAGCAAAAGACTTTAGAAGGTAACCTTGCCGACCTTCAGAAAGCCAAAAGCAAACTGGAAAAAGAAATTTTAGATTACCAGGACAGGATAAAGGATGA
>JBEKEO010000184.1:0-6388 GCA_050013795.1 Bacteroidales bacterium | reverse complement strand
ATCATTTGTGGCTGAACACCCAATTCCATTGTAGCCGATAACAGTATATGTTGTTGTTGAAGTAGGCGTGGCAACAGGGTTTGCAATACTGGAATTACTCAATGTAGATGCCGGCGACCATGAATATGTTAAACAACCTGTAGCATTCAACGTTGTAGAATTTCCGGGACAAATAGTCACAGGTGCACCAGCATTGACAACAGGAACACTAATGTTCACACTCATACTATCGGTACCTGAACAGCCGGAACCATTAGATACGGTGACAGAATAAATACCTGACGTTGTTACTGAAATAGCTTGTGTTGTAAGGCTGTTCGACCATAAATAGGATGAATATCCTGAGCCAGCATTAAGTGTTGAAGTATCCCCCGAACAAATTAATGAAATCCCTGTAATGACAGGAATAGGGCTTGTAGTCAGAGAGACTATTGTGGAAGCGGTATTGGTGCATGACCCGTCAGACACAGTTAATATATATGTCCCTGCCACAGCAGGTAATACAACAGGGCTTTGCAATGAACTGGTATAACCGCTTGGTCCACTCCAGGAATATGATGTCATACCACTTGCTCCGCCTGTAAGTGTAACATTGCTACCTGAGCATACAGCCCCGTTGTTTGTTGCTGTCGCTGTCGGTAATGAATTCACAGTAACAACGGCTGATGCAGTTCCCGAGCAACCTGATGCGGTTGAAACGGTAACCGTATACGTACCTGCTGTAGTTACAGAAAGTAATTCCGTTGCAGGGCCTGTAGACCATAAATAGGAAAAATATCCTGCACCCGCATCCAAAGTAGTCGAGGATCCTGAGCAGAGGGAAAGGGAAGGAACTCCTAAAATAGTTGGTGCTAATGATGAACTCACAGTTATTGTGGTAGTAGCTGTAGTTGTACAACCGATAGTAGTTCCTGTAACAGTGTATGTTGTTGTTGTTGTCGGTGTCACTGTTACAGGGTTTCCGGTACCCAAACCTCCGCTCCATAAATAAGCGGTACCTCCACTGGCAGTTAATGTTGCAGAACTTCCTGCACATATTGGGTTTGCCGATGGTGAAATGCTAACCGGATTGGGATTAACTTTTACTACAATAGGAAAAGCTACAGCCGCTGACATACATGAAACTATTGGAGTTCCTGTAGCAATATAAGTTGTTGTAACGGCAGGGTTTGCTATTACGCTTGTTCCGTTAGTTGTTGATAATCCTGTTGCCGGACTCCATGTCCATGAATAATCACCTATAGATAAACCTGTAATTGAAATTGGAATTGATCCTCCGCAGGTGTATGCAGTATCAGTAGATGATGGTGTGCACTGAGTCGGAGGCACATTTGACCAACCCGGATATGTAAAATACATTAAAGTATTAATTGCTTTGGCTGCATCAGCATCACTGAGAATAGTAACATATCTGAGTGTATCAGTAACGCCAGGCGCTAAATTTTGAATAAGATAACTTAATTGAATAGCTATATCTGCAGTTTGGGATGAACCAACACCTTGAGTAAAACCCGTTCCTGTCCAAATATTATGACCGTCCCTGTTACAAAATCCGCCATAACTGGCTCTCCAATTACTTCCCGCAGCAGCAAAACCCACATAAGAATTCCAGGGTGAACTTTGCGTTGCGCTTACGTGTGCAATATCACATCCGCCTGTACCGGGCTGAGATACAATTGTATTTGTCGTTACATAACTTCCGCTTAACATAATATTATTATCGGGGTCTAAGTTTCTGTAATAGTAAATTGCAGGAATTGTCGAAGATGTATTATTCTTAATATATATAGTTGTGGTATAGTAAAGATCCGTTTGCCCTAACAAATAATTAATTTTAATATCAAGATTGGTTCCTCCCACATTATCAGTTCCTTCCCAATCAACACTTATACAGGAACCGACAATTGAATAATTTGTTATACTTCCGGGAATATCAAATACCTGTTGTGTTTGGTCCCCTAATGAAAGTTCACAATTATTAGAAGCATCGCTGGCAGATGTACCTAAGGAAATTCCCCATCCGTTTTCCGGAGATCCCGGTGTGAAAAAATCACCGTCAAAAGTAGCCCATGCATTGGCTTGAGGGTTTGCAACGAAACCAAAGTATTGTGTATTTGAACGAAAATGCATTCCTCCTGGAACAGGAGAAACACTTGTATTAAGGCCTTCAAAACCTCCTTCACCGCTAATTCCAATTTCCACACCTGTACCATTCATATAGGCATCTGCTCCTACCATTTGTGCTTGCATTATCCCAATTTGAGAAAAAAGCAAAATAAAAACTGTAAATATATTTTTCATATTTTTAATTTATTTTTTTGTTTTCTGAAAATGCAAAATCAATTAACTTACAAAGATAATGCATATTAATAATAGTTGTCAATACGTTCTGGTACTTAAATTTTTAATGTTTTTTTAGGTTTTGTTTACAATTATCTGTTATTAAAATCTTGTTTTCATTTGAATACTTTTGTTACATCTTGTTTTCTTCTAACTGTTCATTTTATACTTCCTGCCCCAATTGCTTATTTGATCAATCAATGCAAAATTCAATTTTTTATTTTCATGATTGTAGAAACAAAAAAGTTAAAATAAAATGCGGATTTGTCAAAAACAAAACTAATACGATTGTACATCATTATAGTTGTTTTATTAATAGGAGAAATATAACATTACAAAGATAATTACATTATTTCATTAAAAAAATATATATTAAAAAAACTTTTACATATTTTTTATCAGATTTTCTTAATAATGAATATTAAAGCAAACTAATATCAAACGAACAGAGTAATTAAAAATGAGCAATTTAGCTGTCTTTTGGGATAATTATTATATGTATGAACGTAAATTGTCGGGATTACAGAAGTTTGGTAATACTTATTTATTTGGTTTGCTTCTATTGCCTTGTTACTAATTTTGAGGAAACTCTAATAAATTTGTTGTTTTTACTTATTTCATCTTGCTTAACATGAAATTGCCTATTGAGCAATTCAGGCATTTTTTGGGAGAACAATAATTATTTTTCAACTCAAGCAGCGCCTGGGTATTTGAAGCTGTTTTTACCGGCATTTCAAGGAATTTCCATCTTGTTATAATGGAGTTTTTTTCTCCTTCAAGCTGCTCCATGATGCGTATTGCCCTGTCTTTATATTTATCTTCATTTTTCTTTGTGCCATAAATAAACAGAAAAGGTATTACCGTATTAATCAGAATATTTTCGATTGCTGCTTTCCCAAGCTTTTTCGACCGGAGCGGAGATTCTTTGCCAAAAACATAATGGGTTTGCCAGTAATCAGAACATTCTGCTTCAAAAAGGGTTTCTGCATCATTAAGCCTGCGCACTTCAAGAACACTAGAAAATAAGTGAAACGATTTATGGATGAGTGAGGCAAATTGTGCTATCCTTATAGTTGGAAAGCCGGAAGGATGCAGCCGAAGGAATTTCCATAAATGACCATTGACGGGAATAAGTGAAAACTTTTGTTTCAGGATATTATATTCCTGTAATAATGATTCAGCATATTGTTCGCGAATATTTTTACTGAGTAATCCTGATTGCCCGAAGAGTATGGCTTCAAGCTGAAACAGATTGTTTTTATGTTTTGAAAGATAAGCAGGAGAAGTCGCTTTAGCAAGCATTTCGAAAGGTTCGGAATTAAGTTTAAAACCGAAGTTTCGTGCAAGGTGGATATAAAAAGAATGTTCCCAGTTGTTTTTATTTAGTGCAAGTGTTTGCCCGATGGATTCAGATTTTCTTTCCAATCGCTCCACAAGCAACCTGTCAAGCCATGAAGAAATTATCAGAGGATCGACCTTTTTAATCAATCCCTGGCAAGGAATCCATTGCTTGCTATTGATGATGTTTTTGTATTTCCTGAATATTCCATGCGGGATAAGCTCATTTAATTCAAGAACAGGTATAGGCTCTTTGCTTTTGCGCAGGGCAGTATAATCATTATTGAATACCACATGCAGAATAATATTATCATACGCTTTATTCCTGTGATGATTATGTTTTTTCCAGTCGGAAGCGTTCAAATGAATTTCAACATTGCCCGCCCAGGTTGTGCTTCCGATTTTTACACGGGCATTAGTAAAATCAGGGCCTCCGTCAGTATTGTGGTCACCGGGTTTAATAATTTCAAGTGTTTCGCCTTCAGCAGTCAAAAGCAATTTTGAATCAAACAAACGGTATTTCCATGTGAAATGAAGAAAATCCTCAGTCATAATAGTTCAAGTTATGGCTTTCAAAATGTAAAGTTATATATTTTGAATAACTTTGAAAATATTTTATAAATTAATTTCATCATATAAATATATCAGACAATCCCTTTTATGAAAATACAATTCTTAGGTGCTGCAAGAGAAGTAACCGGAAGCAAACATTTAATAACACTTAATAACGGAAAAACCATACTGCTTGATTGCGGGTTATTCCAGGGAAAAGGACAGGAAACGGATAGCGACAACAGGGATCTGGGATTTGATCCAGCCGGAATTGATTACCTGATCCTTTCTCATGCGCATATCGATCATTCGGGTGCAATCCCTTTTATAGTAAAGAAGGGATTTAAAGGTTCTATCATTTCGACACATGCAACCCGTGAATTATGTTCAATAATGCTTGCTGATAGCGGGAGAATTCACGAAAACGATATTAAAACTGAAAATAAACGCCGGTTGAGAGATGGGCTTCCGCCTTTGGAACCCCTCTACACACGTGAAGATGCTGAAAAATGTTTTCAGTTCTTTATCAGCTATCCTTACAACCGGGAGTATACTATTGATGAAAATATTAAACTTAAATATACTGATGCAGGACATATTTTGGGAAGCGCTGTAGTAAATCTCCAGATAAAAGAAGGTGATAAAACAACAAAATTTTGCTTTACAGGTGACATTGGAAGGCCGCATAATAGGATATTAATGAACCCTCAACCTTTTCCGCAAGCGGATATCATTATGGCCGAATCAACTTATGGCGACAGGCTGCATACCAATATTGACAATGCCGAAGAAGAATTAAAACTTGTTGTGCTAGAAACTTGTTTCAAGAAAAAAGGCAAACTTATTATTCCGGCATTTAGCGTAGGCAGGACACAGGAATTATTATATTCGCTTAATCGGCTGAATAATGATGGCCGGGTTCCTCATGTAAAGGTTTTTGTCGATAGTCCGCTTTCTGTGAATGCCACCAATATTATGAAAATGCATCCCGAATGTTTCAATGATGAATTACTTAAATATATGAAAAGCGATCCTGATCCTTTCGGTTTTAACGGGCTTTCATATGTACAATCGGAAGAAGATTCCAAGAAATTAAATAATATCAAAGAGCCTTGTATTATTATATCCGCATCAGGTATGATGGAAGCCGGCCGTGTAAAACATCACCTTGCCAACAGTATTTCAAATCCAAAGAATACAGTGCTCATTGTTGGGTATTGTGCACCTACTACGCTTGGGGCAAAAATTAAAAGGGGCGATAAGGAAGTTTCGATATATGGCGTTCATCACCCTGTGAATGCTGATATTCGCGTAATTGAATCGTATAGCGCTCATGGTGATTATAGTGAGATGATAAACTTTCTGAAATGTCAGGATATAAAACAAGTTAAACAAATGATTTTGGTTCATGGAGAATATGAAACGCAACAAAGCTATCGCGAAAAGCTGGAAAAAGAAGGTTTTATGAATGTCGTTATTCCAGAAAAAAAACAAATACTGGAGCTTTAAAGCATTCTTAAATAGCTTTAAATAAATTAAAAAGGAGAAAGATAAAGATCAAGTAACTATTTATCCGATTAAGTAAAAAACAGTGATGTGTAAATTAAATTTTACAGCAAACATTTGGATAATAAAATAAATTTCACTTCCTTTGCACTCCATTTTTAGGAAAAGAACAATTAAAACAGAAATATCATGTCAAGAGTTTGTGAGATTACAGGGAAAAAAGTGATATCGGGAAACAAAGTTTCTCATTCCAATAATAAAACAAAACGCAAGTTTTATCCTAACCTGCAGGAAAAGAAATTCTATATTCCTGAAGAAGACCGCTGGGTTAAATTAAAAGTATCTGCTGCCGGCCTGCGCACTATTAATAAAAAAGGTATAGCCGAAGCCCTTAAAGAAGCTAAAGAAAAAGGTCACACTAAATAGTTTTTTAATCCTATAACTTATTAAGCTGTTATCATCACGGTAACAGCTTTTTTTGTGAATAAAGGTTAAAATAACTGATTATTCCCTGAAAAGAAATAATTTTGTATTTATTACGTTTAATAAATTATTAGGGGATAAAATACCCTATCCCGACAAGATGCTCGTTAAATTAAAAACATACCTGATCCTTTTCATTTGCTTTTTTGCCGTTTGTGTTAATGCGCAA
>JBEKEO010000183.1:0-6457 GCA_050013795.1 Bacteroidales bacterium | reverse complement strand
ACTGTCGGTTCATAAAAGGTACCTTTTCTCTTTCCACCGCAGCAAATTTCTGCACCGTTTTTAATGGCATTGTTTACCCATTCTTCCACCCGAACTGAATTTTCTTCATCTATCATGGCTGTAATATCTGTATCCATTTCTAAGGGACTTCCTATCTTTAAATTTGATGCGCCATCCAGAAACATTTCCATGAAATCATTAAAAATATTTTTAGCAACAAATATTCTCTGCGTATGAATACATACCTGCCCGGCATAGGCAAATGCCCCGACCAAGCATCTTTTCACAGCAAATTCAATATCTGCCGAATCTGTTACAATTACTCCTGCATTGCCGCCAAGCTCAAGTACAACTTTTTTCTTTCCTGCATCATTCTTCATTTTCCAGCCAACCAAAGGAGAACCGGTGAATGTAAGAAGTTTAAAACGCTCATCTGTAACGAGAAGATTTCCTGTTTCCCTGTTCATGGGAAGAATGGAAACTGCTCCTTTTGGAAGAGATGTTTTATCAATTATTTGTGCAAATTCAAGAGTGGATAATGGCGTTGAAGTGGCAGGTTTTAAAATAATGGGGCATCCTGCCGCTATGGCTGGAGCAATTTTATGCATGGCCAGATTCATAGGGAAATTAAAAGGAGAAATGCCGGAAACAAGTCCTATAGGAAAATATTTTACCAGTCCTTCCCTACCCTTTCCTGTTGGCTCCCAGTCAAGGCGCATATATTCCATTGGTGTCCGCTTTGATTCTTCCGCTGCTGCAAATACGGTAGCAATAGCTCTCTGTATCTCGGCAGTTGCATATTTTAATGGTTTTGCAGCTTCAGCAGCAAGAATTTTTGAAAGAACTTCTTTTTTTGATTTCATTTCTTCGGCAACCTGCATCAGTATGTTGTAACGCTGAAAAGCAGGCAGGTTAGCCATTTCATTTTCTACAGACAATGCTTTTAGAATGGCTGTTTCGAGGACATTTTTATCAGCCAGGTATGTTTCGGCAACAAGCGATTTATCGTAAGGATTGTAAACGCCAATTTTATCGGGAGTGGATATAAATTCTCCTGCCGCATAGATTTTATTTTCTTTCATGGTAAATATTTTTCCCAAAATTAATATTATCTGTTGGACTATTTATTAATTGAATATGAAATTCTCAGTTTAAAACAGCCGACCATTTTAAATAGTATTTTTGCATGCTTTATAGTTTCAACAAATGGGAAATGGAAAGCCAAATACACTTTTTTTGAAATGGGTTATTCTCATCTTCCTTGTTTTGACTTGGGGAAGTTCATACATCCTGATGAAACGCGGTCTTGAAGGATTTTCATCTGCGCAGGTCGGGGCGCTAAGGATAAGCATTACTTTCCTTGTTTTGATTCCTTTGGTCATAAAGCGAATAAAATCAGTACCTGCTAAAAAGTATTGGTTATTGATCATTTCTGGTATACTTGGAAACGGCATACCTGCATTCCTTTTTGCACATGCACAGGAAGGAATTGACAGTGAAATTTCAGGAATACTTAACACTGCCGCTCCTCTGTTTGCTCTTATTATGGGTGCTGTTTTTTTTAATCTTAAAACAAGATGGTATAATATTGTCGGTGTTTTTGTAGGGCTGGCAGGAGCTGTGGGCCTTTTATCGGTTGGAATTAAGGGATTTGACAATAATTTCAGGTATGGCATATATGTATTAATTGCTACATTTTTGTATTCCATTAATATTAACATTGTAAAAAAATATTTTAAAGAAATAGATTCTATTACCATAACTTCAATGGCATTTGTTGTAATGGGAGTTTTGGCAAGCATTTATTTATTTACAGATACTGATTTTGTTTCCCGTATTGGAAATACTGCCGGATTGATAGCTTTTGGATATATTTCCATATTAGCCGTAATGGGGACTGCAATTGCAAATATGCTATATAACAAGCTGATTAAAATGACTTCGGTGTTGTTTGCTTCATCGGTCACATATCTTATTCCTATTGTAGCTATTATGTGGGGCATCCTTGATGGCGAACCTTTTTATTTAGGGTATGTTTTCTGGATCCTTATGATATTTCTTGGTTTATATCTGGTTAATAGGGAAAGGAAAAAGAATGATGAAAGAATATTTCTTTAATCGACTAAGAACATTATTATTGCATTAAAATCACCAAGATATTAAAGAATTGAAAGTAAATAATCAAAATTAGCTTCTAAAATATTTGATTATTTGTTTTTTTTCATAACTTTGCACCCCCAAAATAGTGTAAAAACGGGGAAATTTAACCGATAAATTTACAATACAATGTATGCAATAGTTGATATAGCAGGACAACAGTTCAAGGTAGAAAAAGAACAGGAAGTTATTGTTCACCGCCTTGAAGGTGAAGTCGGTACTAAAGTTGAGTTTGACAATGTTATGCTCATTGATAACAAGGGGAAAATAGCAGTAGGCAAACCTTTCATTGAAGGAGCGAAAGTAACAGCCACTATTTTATCGCATTTAAAAGGTGATAAAGTGACTATTTTTAAAAAGAAAAAAAGAAAAAATTACCAGAAATCAAGCGGTCATCGTCAGTTCCTGACAAAGATACAGATTGAAAATATTGGTGAGAAAGCTGTAAAGGCAAAGAAAGCCAAAGCAGAAAGTACAACAGAAGAAAATACAGGAAATTAACCATTTAAATTATTGAATTATGGCACACAAAAAAGGAGCCGGTAGTTCTCACAACGGACGTGAATCACAAAGCAAGCGCCTAGGAATTAAGATATATGGAGGCCAGTTAGCTATGGCAGGAAATATCATTTTAAGACAAAGAGGAACAGTTCATCATCCCGGCCTGAATGTTGGAATGGGATCCGATCATACCATCTTTGCTCTTACTGACGGTGTAGTGGAATTCAGAAAAAGAAAAGACGACAGGTCTTTTGTTTCTATTGTCCCTTTCACCGCCGAACAGTAAAGCAAGCTGCTAAAGCCTTACAAGATACTGTACATCTCCCTGATAATAATTATCAGGGAGATTTTTATTTTATATACCTTTGCATTAAATCCCTAACAATGCTACAGATTAACGTAATAAGAGAAAATCCGCAGGAAATAATTAGCCGCCTCGCTGTTAAAAATTTTGATGCTTCAAAACTGGTAGAAAAGATAATTGCTCTTGACCTGAATAGAAGAGAAACTCAAAAGAAATTAGATGATAATCTTGCGGAAGCTAATAGTATTGCTAAAGAAATTGGTGTTTTATTCAAAAATGGCAAAGCATCTGAAGCCAATACACTGAAAGAAAAGACTGCTGTTCTCAAGACCGCATCCAAAGAATTATCGGATGCATTACAAAAGACAGAGAAAGAATTAAACGATACATTGGTGCTTTTACCAAACCTTCCACATCCTTCAGTTCCTAAGGGAAAAGGAGCAGAAGATAATCCTGTTGTACACGAAGAAGGTATAATCCCGCAATTATATAAAGATGCGGTTCCTCATTGGGACCTTGCAACAAAATATGATATTATAGATTTTGAAACAGGCGTTAAAATTACAGGCGCCGGTTTTCCTGTATATAAAGGAAAAGGAGCCAAACTTCAGCGTGCGCTGATTAATTTCTTCCTCGATAATGCCACAGCAAATGGTTACGCTGAATGTCAGCCGCCATTTATGGTGAATGAAGAATCGGCTTATGCAACAGGGCAGCTGCCTGATAAGGAAGGGCAGATGTATCATGCGGTATTGGATAATTTTTACCTGATACCAACAGCAGAAGTGCCTGTTACCAATATTTACCGCGACATGATACTGAAAGCGGAACAGCTTCCTATAAAGAATACTGCATATTCAGCATGCTTCAGAAGGGAAGCGGGTTCGTATGGTAAAGATGTACGCGGACTTAACCGTTTGCATCAGTTCGATAAAGTGGAAATAGTACAGATCGTTCAACCTGACAAATCGTATGCTGCGCTTGAAGAAATGAAAGATTATGTAGCGGGATTGCTTCGCAAACTGGAACTGCCTTTCAGGATAGTTAAACTATGCGGAGGCGACATTAGCTTTGCATCGGCATGGACTTATGATTTTGAAGTGTATTCAGCAGCACAACAAAAATGGCTGGAAGTCAGTTCTGTTTCCAATTTTGAGACATTCCAGTCGGTCCGTTTAAAACTTCGTTATAAAGGGGGTAATGAAAAGCCTCAATTAGCGCATACTTTGAATGGAAGTGCATTAGCGTTGCCCCGTATAGTAGCCGCTTTACTTGAAAACAACCAAACCGCAGAAGGAATTAATATCCCGAAAGCCCTGATACCATATACCGGCTTTGATATTATCGGTAAGACATTATAAATGATCAGAAATTACGTTATTGGAGTGTAGATTCGGATTGATATGATAAAAAACAGGGTGTTCAAATATGGCTTGGTCTTTTTCTTCCTGATATTTTTTTTCAATAAGGTTTCGTTTTCACAAACAGAAACCGATGATCAGTTAGCAGGGCAATACTTTGAAGATAAGGAATACGACAAAGCCTGCGAACTGTACGAAAAGCTTTTCAATAAAAAGCAGGATTTCATTTACTACACACCTTACCTTGAATGCCTGATACAGCTTAAGAATTATAAAACTGCCGAGAAGATGGTGAAGAAGCAGATCAAGATGCATCCGCTTATTCCTCAATATGGCGTTGACCTTGGCTACCTGTATCTTTCCGAAGGAAATGAAAAACAGGCAAAAGAACAGTTCGAATTGCTTATTAAAAACATCCAGAAAGAAGAACAATATGTTATTGACCTTGCCAATGCTTTTCTTAACAGGAATGAAACGGATTATGCCATTCAGACATACATGAAAGCAAGAAAAGTGATGAATGGCTCATACCCTTTTAACCTTGAACTAGCAAGCATATATAATGCGCAGAAGGATTATGATAAAATGATGGATGAATATGTTAGCCTTCTTGAATATAGCACATCTTACCAGGATCAGGTACAGAACATCTTACAGGAAGTTATAGCCAATGAAAATACTAATGAAAAAAGCCTAGCATTAAAAAATGTATTGCTAAAAAGGATACAAAAAAATCCCGATCTGACATTTTATGCTGAAATGTTGCTGTGGTATTCCATACAGAAAAAAGATTTTGAAACAGCTTTCCTGCAGGCCAAATCTCTTGACAGAAGGTTGAAAGAAGACGGGAAGCGGGTATTTAACCTGGCACGACTTGCATCTTCCAATAAGTTTTATGATGTGACGATAAGTGCTTTCCAATATATCATTGATAAGGGTGCTGACAATTATTATTTCCTGAATAGCAAGATTGAAATACTTGATGCAAAATACCTTAAGATTACCTGTACCACCACTTATACAAAGAACGACCTGCTGGGGCTGGAAAAAGATTATAAGTCGGCACTGGATGAAGTGGGCAAATCGCCTGCTTCTATTCCTTTAATGAGGAACTATGCGCATTTGCAGGCGTTTTATCTTGACAAATCAGCTGATGCCACTAAAATGCTTTACGAGGCACTTGATATGAAAGCGGCACAACCTATTCAGTTGGCGGAATGCAAGATCGAGCTGGCCGATATACTGCTGATGACTGGCGAAGTATGGGAAGCTACCCTGCTTTATTCGCAGGTGGACAAAGCATTCAAGGACGAGCCCATTGGGAGCGAGGCGAAGTTAAAGAATGCAAAACTGTCCTATTACATTGGCGAATTTGAGTGGGCAAAAGCCCAGCTTGATGTGCTGAAAGCCGCCACTTCAGATCTTACAGCAAATGATGCAATGGCGCTATCATTGCTTATCAGCGATAATATGGATGACGACAGCACCTATAAAGCCCTTACTATATATGCGCGGGCTGATTTGCTTGAATTCAGAAATAAGTACGATGATGCTATTAAAACTCTTGATACTCTTTTCATCAAATATAAATATCATTCTCTCTTTGATGAAGCTTATTATAAGAAAGCGGAAATATATGTCAAGAAAGGATTGAATGATTCGTCCATAGTGTATTATAAAAAGATAATGACGGAATATCCTGATGATATACTTGGCGATGATGCTACTTACCATCTGGCTGTTATGTATGAGGAAGTCTATCACGACAAGCAAAAAGCTATGGATACTTATGAAAAGCTAATGACTTCTTATCCCGACAGCATTTATACCGAAGAAGCCAGAAGACGCTTTCGCACGTTGCGTGGCGATGTGGTGAATTGAAAAATCTAATCTTTTAATCAATATTAAACACCCCCAATGCAGCACCCCGTCAGAGCGAAGAAACATCTTGGTCAGCATTTTTTAATGGATGATAACATCGCCGGAAAAATTGTTGCATCGTTAAAAGGAGCTACTAATGTACTGGAAATAGGCCCGGGTACAGGTATCTTAACAAAACACTTAATAGAAATTCCCGAAATAAATTTAAAACTTATCGAGATTGATAGAGAATCCGTTGAATACCTTTTGAAAC
>JBEKEO010000182.1:0-6483 GCA_050013795.1 Bacteroidales bacterium | reverse complement strand
ACATCAGTATTATCGGGAATTTTCCTTACAATATTTCGACACAGATACTTTTCAAAGTTCTGGATTACCGGGAAATGGTCATTGAAGTTGTAGGGATGTTCCAGAAGGAAGTTGCTGTTAGAATTGCATCAGGTCCCGGAACAAAAGAATACGGGATACTCAGTGTTCTTTTAAAAGCTTTTTACAACATAGAATATTTGTTTACCGTAAATGAGAATGTTTTTAATCCTCCACCAAAAGTTAAATCAGCTGTAATAAGAATAAGCAGGAGTGAAATAAATAAACTTGATTGTGACGAAAAACTTTTTTTCACAGTTGTAAAAACAGCATTCAACCAGCGCAGGAAAACATTAAGAAATGCATTATCTTCACTTAAATTTAATGCCAACGAAAAGCTTGCTTATTTATTTACTAAAAGAGCGGAACAACTAAGTGTCGAAGAATTTATTTTTATCACCCAACACGTGATTTATTAAAATCCACCTTCAAAAAACAAGCTGTATAGCAACCACAAATTCAAAAATGTAACAATTATTGCTATCAGAATAAGGATGGTAGTTGTTCTCCATGTGTTCACATATTTTCTCATCACTTTTTTTGAAGAAGTAAGGTAAATCTGTATAAAAACAGTGAACGGCAACTGGATGCTCAGCACCATCTGGGAAATGATAAGTCCTTTATAAGGATCACCAATAAATATGATAAGCAAAAATGCAAAGAAATAGGTGATTCCAATTCCAAGCTTTGTGTGATTATCCTTTATATTATATGGCTCCCCGTAAAGACCGGCAAATATAGAACCTCCCGCCATGCCTGCAGTAACACTGGAAGCTATGCCTGCAAACAATAACGCTAATGCAAACACAATGGCAGCAGTATTGCCAAGCAAGGGCCTCATCATTTCTTCCGCTTGCTGCAATTCCGTAACCTGTACATGATGAGCAAAAAACACTGATGCTGCTACTATTATCATGGCGCAGTTAATTGCCCAGCCGATTAACATAGAAAATAATGTATCGGCAAATTCGTAATGCAGTTGCTTCTTAATGATACTATGGTCTTCCAGATGCCATTGGCGGCTTTGAATAATTTCAGAGTGAAGGAACAGATTATGTGGCATTACAACCGCTCCAAGTACGCTCATGATAAAAAGTAAAGAACCTTGCGGGAAAGAAGGTTGAACTATGCATCTGATGGCTTCACCCCATGGAACATGGACAAGAGTAAGTTCGTAAACAAAGGAAATGCCAATAAGCGATACAAATCCTATTATCCATTTTTCTATCTTTTTATATGAATTGGAAAAAAGCAAGAATGTAACCATTAAGGTAACCATAACAGAACCAACGGGAATGGGGATGTGAAACAACATCTGTAAGGCTATTGCACCACCAAGTATTTCGGCAAGCGCTGTTGAAACAGCAGCCAAAACGGCTGAAGATAAAATAGGCTTTGCGACCCATTTCTTCATGTGAATAGTGGCGGCTTCTGACAAGCACAAACCGGAAGCAATCCCAAGATGGGCAACGTTATGCTGCAGCACAATAAGCATGATGGTGGAAAGCGTAATTACCCACAACAGGGCGTAACCAAACCCCGAACCGGCTGCAAGATTGGTTGCCCAGTTCCCCGGATCAATAAAACCAACAGCAACAAGCAAACCGGGACCAATATATTTCAGGATCTCTAAAGCCCCGAATACAGGTTTATGATCTTTTCTTAATATATCTTTGAAGAATTGCAGCATAATGTATAGAAGAAGCAAAGTTACTTTAAAAAAAATAACAAGAATATTTTGCCATGTTAAAAAATGTTTACATCATTGTAGTGCCTGTTTATTAATTCATTCTATTTTTAAGGTTCTGAATTAATAATAAGGAGTAATAAGTTAGGAATGGCTGACAATTCGGATATGTTTATTATTATCAACCCAACTGCAGGGAAAGGGAGGGCTAAAAGAGAATGGCCTGTGGTCTTGTCCATGTTTGAGAAAGCAGGTATTTCATTCAGTTTTGGTTTCACATCATATCATCTGCATGCAAAAGAACTGGCAATTAACGCTATTCAAGACGGATACAGAACACTTATTGCGGTTGGCGGCGACGGCACATTGAATGAAATAGCAAATGGTATACTTGAGCAAAATGTTTGTCTTCCCACTGATGTCGCTCTTGGCATGATACCCATTGGCTCGGGCAATGATTGGAGAAGAATGTTCAATATTCCCGATAATTACCAGGGCGCTATTGATTGCATAAAGCGGAGAAAATTATTTCTTCAGGATGCAGGGAAAGTAAAGTACGTTAATAATGGAAAAGAAGAAGAAAGATATTTTATAAATATTGCCGGAATAGGCTTTGATGCCAAGGTTGTAAACAAAAAGAACAGTCAGAAAGGAAATAACAAAGCAGGGAAATTCCTTTATCTCTATAACTTATTTACCTCTCTTTTTTCTTTCCATGCAGTGAACGCAGAACTTACAATAGACGAGACAGAATATAAAACATCTTTATTCAGCATGAATGTAGGGATTTGCAAATACAGTGGAGGCGGCATGATGCAGGTTCCTGAAGCTATTGCTGATGATGGTTTGTTTGATATAACAGTGATACAAAAAATCGGGAAGATTGAAGTCATCAGGAACATAAAGAACCTGTACGACGGCTCATTTATAAAACACCCAAAGGTAAAAACTTACAGGTGTAAAAAGCTAACTGTACATGCAGATACTCCTGTATTGATGGAAGCTGACGGAGAATCGCTTGGTTCAACACCTCTTACCTTTGAGATAATACCGCGTTGCCTGAATATAATTACTGGATTATATACTTCGACTGAATGAGCTTGCGAAAAAAGAGCAATCTCATTCGCTCAGTATTACTGAATCTAAACAGCTTTTGCTCTGCAAACCTGTCAAGATTCAGTATAATTTTGATTAAAGGAAGGATTTTAAGTAATTTCGTGCCTGCAAAATAAGATGGCTGCTCGTACTCACAAAATATTATTCATAGATTCAACACATGCTGTTCTCAGGGAAAGCCTTGAAGAAGCAGGTTTTGTTTGTGATGATGGTACAAAGAAAAATCCAGATGAGATTACTGAGATGATTTGCAATTATAGCGGAGTCATTATCAGGAGTCGCATCAATATGGACAGGCAACTGATTGATAAAGCTTCTAATCTTAAATTCATTGGCAGGGTTGGCGCAGGCATGGAAAGCATTGATGTTGCTTATGCCGAAAGCAAAGGGATAAAATGTTTTAATTCGCCTGAAGGTAATCGCGATGCGGTTGGTGAACATGCCCTTGGAATGCTGATTGCATTAATGAATAATTTTTTACGTGCAGACAGACAAGTCCGCAATGGCGAATGGAAACGTGAAGAGAACCGTGGCGTTGAGATAAAAGGAAAAACAATCGGCATCATTGGTTATGGAAATATGGGCAGCGCTTTTGCTAAGACACTAAAGGGTTTTGAGGCAAATGTGATAGCTTACGATAAATACAAATTCAATTATTCTGATGAATTTGTCAAAGAAGTTTCTTTAGGAGAGATCTTTGAAAGCAGCGACATACTTACTCTGCATGTTCCGCTGACAGATGAAACACATTACATGTTGAACGAATCTTTCATCAATAAATTTAAAAAGAATTTCTGGCTTATCAATACTTCACGCGGTGCGGTGGTAAATACAAACGACCTTGTAGCTGCATTAAAATCTGGGAAAGTAAAAGGCGCTGCACTGGATGTAATAGAGTATGAAAAAACATCTTTCGAAACATTATCAGGCAAAGAACTTCCTGATGCATGGAAGTATCTGATCAATTCTGATAAAGTTATCCTTACCCCTCACATTGCCGGCTGGACAGAAGAATCGAAAATCAAGCTGGCTAAAGTCCTTGCCGAGAAGATCATTGCTTTTATGAAAGGAATATAATAAATAGCAACTTTTATAATATTTATTTTCTTTATCGTCATTGCAATGACGCACTATGGAGGAATTATTCCAATAAAAGTTTAAAAAGTTTCCTGTCTATCTTTCAGAAAGAACTCACAGGTTTTCCCAATTGAATCTTTTATGGGGATGAATTCAAATCCTAATGCTTGTTTTATCTTTTCGTTAGAATAATAAAACTTTTGAAAAGCAGTCCTAGCGGTTTCTTTGGTTATCAAAGGTTTTGAATGTGTCATCATCGACTTTAGTTTCTCTGCCCTCCATGCTAACTGACTTAAAAATGCAGTGGCTTTAATATTAGGTTTCTTCTTACCCAGCCCATCGGCAACCCAACTGAAGAATGTTTTATAATCTATGTTTTCAGAAGAAAGAATAAAGCGCGCATTTGTAATATCGCTCTCCATCAGCATTACCATGGCTTTTGCCACGTCATTCACATCAACGTAACCGTTTACGCCATCGGTATAAAACTTCAAGCCATTCCACGATTGCTGAAACATCTGGCAACTTCCACTATTCCAGTTGCCCGGACCTATTATCACCGAAGGATTAACAATTACCGCAGCAAGTCCTTCGGCCATTCCGCGCCACACTTCGCGCTCGGCGCCGTACTTGCTTTTAGAATAAGATGAATTCCTCTTCGAGCTTTTCCAGTGCGTTTCTTCATCCGTAAGCCCGTCGTTATCAGCCCTGCCCAGCGTGGCAATGGAGCTCACATGGCACAATTTCTTCACACCTTTAGTAATACAGGCATTCACCACATTGGCAGTCCCGTCAACATTCACATTCATCATTTTGGCCTTGTCGGAAGCATGAAACGAAACAATGGCAGCCGTGTGATACACCTGCTCCGCGCCTTCCATGGCTTCGTAAAGCGAATATATATCGGAAACATCGCCGGTAACCCATTCGATGCTATTCAGAAGGGCAGCGGCATTGGGGGTATAATAGGAAAAGGTTTTTTGAATGATGCGCAAAGAGGAGGTTTCCCTTTTAAGAGCCCTTAGCTTTTTGCCCGAACTGCAAAGCCGGTAAAGCAAATGCGAGCCTACCAGTCCTGTACCGCCTGTAACGAATATCATAAGGCAAATTTAGATAAAATAAATAAATACCGTCTTTTGCTCGAACAGTCGTTTCAGCAGTTACAATCTTTGTTTGCACTGTTCGACTAGGTGTTCACGTTATGATAATGACAATAACTGACCGGAAAAATAATAAAATTATTATTACTTACCTGTTTTATTGAGGCGGGTTATTTATAAACTCGTTTACATACCTTTTATAATCAGTGCTGTCGTTCACCCTGTAATCAAATAACATGCGGCTTCCAAAGGTGTTGCAGTTAGGATTATTAGCTTCATATTGAACTATGAATTTGTCACCCTGCTTATAATCTCCGCTTAAAGGAACTTTCCATCCTTTACCTCCTTTTTTATCCGTATATTGATTAAAGTATGGTAAATAGTTGACATGGAACATATAGGTTATCTGTGCAGAAGTAATAAGATTATCCCCTTTCTGGTAATAAATAACAGTGCCTATGGCATAGGCGGGATTGGATATGCTTTCTTTTTTGCATTGAGGTAAAATTACCATCAGCAATAAAGCTACAGTAATAATGTATTTAGTTTTGCACATATCAATTGTTTCAAACAACCATGCAAAAATAATAAATTTTGAAACTTGAACTATAGAACTTCTGACTTCTTGCATCGACTGTATGTATGGATGTTTCAGGACAAAACCTATGTGAAAAGCAGATTAGTATGTCATTCGTTTTGATTATTAAATTTAATTATTATTTTTGCGTCATGTTATTATAAACATATCGATTAACATTTATTAACTAAAACAATTAAAATTATGAGAAAATTATTTACATTTATCTGTGTGGCTTTTATGCCATTGTTAATGAACAGTGTTTTTGCACAGGACACTCTTATCGCGTGGACATTTCCCTCAACATCTGCTGATTCACTTGCAGATGCTGGTGTTGCTGCACTGAGTTACTCCACCCGCTATATCAGTTGTCAATATGGCCATGCAAATGGTAGAATTCCGATTAGTTATACCGCAACCGGTGCGGGCGGTGGTTCCGATAAATGTGCGATGGCAACAGGTTGGACAAATGACCCCGATTCTGCCAACTGGATGGTAAAATTTAAAACAACAGGTTACAGTAATTTAATGGTTTATTCAAAACAACTTTCCGATGGAACAAATCCTGGCCCCCGGGATTTTAAAGTTCAATATAAACTTCCCGGTGCTTCAAGTCCATGGATCGATCTCGGAACTACAGTTACTTGTGCCAACGACTGGACAACAGGTGTGGTAAATGGAGTTAGCCTCCCCGCAACATGTGATAATCAAAGTTCACAGGTTGGAGTCAGGTGGATGGTCAATTCACAGCTTGATATTAATGGAAATGCCCTGTTATCGACAGGCATATCAGAAATTGACGATATTGTTATTACGGGAACCTCTACTGTCGGTATTAATGAAACCGGATCCGAAAACATAATCAAAGT
>JBEKEO010000181.1:0-6512 GCA_050013795.1 Bacteroidales bacterium | reverse complement strand
AAAGCTACACTCCAGGCATACCCTCTGCCTGGGGCAGGGAACTGGGGTATATCTACAGGGATTGAATTGGCTGTTTTTAGCTGTGCTGCCGACAGCGTAAGTTTGAACGCTTTGAAAGAAGTACCGTATATCATTTTTATGTTTTTTAATGTTATTTAAGAAAATCAATTTGTTATTATTATTTTCTTTTTCTTTTGCTACCACCAAAAGAAAAAGAAACAAAAAGAAAAGTCACCGCTGTTTGCGAATCTGCTAGAATCTACAGGTCATTTATCTCACGCAACCACTAGCCGTTCGTTTAATATTAATTAATATATAACATTACGTTGCTCACTTTACGGGTTGCTTACCAGTCCCGCCGCTGATAAATTCCTTTGATTCTTACGCAGATTCTCAAAATGCGGGTCAGCAAAAGAAGCTATCATCGAAATGGAAACTGCCTACTGCCACTATCTGCTTTTTTAACTCAAGGCACTCTAAGTACTCAAGGCACTTTAGGCACTTCTTTACATCACCGGCGTGGTGAACGCCACGCTCCACGGGCCGTCAAGGTCGGGATGCTTGCTTTTTGCCCAGCGGAAAAACAATACTGCTACTTTCAAAGGCGTTGCAGCACCCGACGCTATTGCAGTTAAATTAGCTGTCAAAGCTAAAGTGGGCAATTTAAAATTAGCTTTTGTCGAGTACTCCTTTGTAAGCCTTGCATCTTCGGGCGAAATGGGCAGGCCGGTGGCAGTGGAGAAAAACACTCCTATTGCATATTCAAGCTCATCAAAACCGGAAGGCTTGTGCGGGCGACCGCTTTGCGCCTTCTCGAGATATGCCTTTATATGCAGTATGCCCCCGCCTATAGGTATTATTTTAGGATAAATTGATTCAAGGGCAATAACCGTTTTTTCCTTTCCTTTCGTCTTGGCTAACGAAGCTGTTGCATGCGTGCTGGTTGAAATTATAGCCAGTTTGGCCGGTAGTCCGAAAACGGCGCAATCGTCGCCATTTAAGCTTGCACAGGCTCTTACAAGTTCAATGAGCTTGTTGGTTTGGGCATACGTTACGGCATTGCCTATTATGGCAAGCAGTTTGTTTTTGATGGCGGTGGTATAGCTTTCTTTCCTGTTGTCGTACAGCAGGAATAGCGGTGTCCATGAGCTGAGGAATCCCTGCCATGTTGTTAAGTTAGCGGCAGTCCAGTTAAACCGAACTGCATTGGTAGGCGTACCCAGCACAAGGTAATTGTTTGTTTTTGTAATAAACGAATTAAACGCTTTAATTGTTCTTGGTATGATGGTTGTTCCTGGCATAATGATCTTATTTTAAGTTAATATTTAATGTTTATTAATTTTTGCAAAACGAAGCCTTGTTATAGCGCCGATATGCGAGTTTATCAGTGTTTCAATTAAACTTTTCGGACTGTGAATTAAACTTCTCAGGTTGTGAATTAAACTTCCCAAGCCGTGAATTAAACTTCTCACGCTGTAAATTAAGCTTCTCAAGCCGTGAAGTGAACTTCTCAAGTTGTGAAGTGAACTTCTCAAGCCGTGAAGTATACTTCTCATGCTGAGAAGTGTACTTCTAACGTTGTGAAGCTTAACTGTAACTCTGTAAATATTCATCATCGTGATGTTGCTTTTAACTATAGTGCCTTAACGTAAGGTTGATTTAAGGCAGCTAAAGTATATCACGTTGTGGTTTTGGCATGTCACATTTGTGACAATGTGTGAAAAAATTATACCTTAATTTTACTGTAACCAAAACATAACAGTTTTATGCTTGGTTTAACAACAATTCCTTTTTATCCCAATGATACCGACATGGAAATTCTGCGGATGCTTGCCGGAGGTTCCGCCCCTAAAATAATTGCTGCAACACTTGGAATAGGGCATTGCGCTTTGCGGAAGCGCATAAGCAGGCTGATTATAAACCTGGGCGCCAAAACCTTTGGGCAAATGATGGCCGAGTACGGCAGGCTGCGTTTGCCCAGAACACCTAAATAAAGTCAGCATCCATAACAGCAAAAAATAATCAGTTTATCTAAGTAAAACAACTAATTGACATTGAATTTCATAAAATGTATCTTTGTTGGTTATTACTTGTTTTTATAATCTAATAATAGATATTATGAAAAAACTTTTTCTTCTATCCGCACTTTTCACTTATACAGGGAAAAGGAATAAGGTATATGGTATAGGGAAATATGGTATAAGGAAGAATTATCATTTACATATATCCTTTATATCTCTATTCCTTTATTTCCTTATACCTTTATTCCTCTATACCCCTATACCCATCTCCGCGCAAACTGCGTATATAACGAATTCCGGCAGTAATACTGTATCTGTTATTGATGTTGCAACCAATACTGTTATAGATTCTATTCCGGTTGGTTCTACTCCGTTTAGTATATCGGTAAGCCCAGATGGAAGCAGAGTATATGTTGTTAATGTAATTAGTAATACAGTAAGTGTAATAAACACTTCTACTAATACTGTTACGGCTACAATACCGGTTGGAGAATGTTATGGCGTATCTGTCAGTCCAGATGGGAGCAGGGTATATGTTACGAATTCAGATCCTACTGGTTTAGTAAGTGTAATAAACAGCGCTACCAATACTGTTACGACTACAATTCCGGTTGGTACTTGTCCTATGGGTATAGCGGTTAGCCCTGATGGAAGTAAAGTATATGTTACGAATACTTATGCTATTCCAGGAACAGTAAGCATAATCAACACGGCTACCAATACTGTTACGGCTACAATTACAGGATTTTCCAATCCTTTGGGTGTGTCTGTAAGCCCCGATGGAAGCAAAGTATATGTTACGAATTCTAATGATAGTACAGTAAGTGTAATAAACAGCGCTACCAATACTGTTACGGCTATAATTACAGGTTCTAATAGTCCTTGTGGTATAGCAGTGAGTCCGGACGGAAGCAAGGTATATGTCACGAATTGGTATCCTAATACAGTGAGTGTAATAAACAGCGCTACCAATACTGTTACAGCTACAATTACAGTTGGTAATGGTCCTCGAGGTATATCTGTAAGTCCCGACGGAAGCAAGGTATATGTTGTGAATGAACATTCAAATACAGTAAGTGTAATAAACACAGCTACCAATGCTGTTACAGATACAATTGCAGTTGGTTCTTATCCTACTTCATTTGGTAATTTTATTTGGACTTATAGTGCCGGTATTGCCCCGCAAAGCATGGTGCAGGCAGGCATAGAGGTATATCCTAACCCCGCTACTGGGAAGTTCCAAGTTTCAAGCCCCAAGTCCCAAATTCAAAGTGTAGAAGTGTACAATATGCTTGGCGAAGAAGTATTTTCAATAACTAACTACAAACCACTAACCACAAACGAAATAGACGTTTCATATTTTCCTGCCGGAATGTATGTTGTGCAAGTGAGAACGGAAAAAGGGGTAGAGGTGAGGAAGTTTGTGAAAGAATAGAAAAGGGAGCAGCAGTTAGCGATAAGTAACTTTGACCCTTAAACCTTGAACATTAACCAATAGCCAGCCTAAAGAATCTTTATCAAGTACGTTGTCATTATTTGTTTGCTGAATAAACAGGTGTTTCACTTGTTTTTTTCAGGAGTTTCTCTGTTGCTTCATGCACCCTGAAACAGGTAATTTTGGTTTGACAATAAAATCTAAACCATGAAGAAGGTACTCACATTTTGCATTTCTCAATTTGCACTCTGCATTTTGACTTGCTCCGTTTCAGATGCGCAAACTGCGTATATGACAAATAACTCCGATAATACTGTAACAGTTATAAATGTTGCAACCAATACTGTAAGGGATACCATTACGGTTGGTAACTATCCTTATGGTATATCTGTAAGTCCCGATGGAAGCAAGGTATATGTTGCAAATGAAGCTGGTACCATAAGTGTAATAAATACCGCTACCGATACTGTTTCAGCTACCATTGCGGTTGGCGCAAATCTTACCGGAATATGCGTAAGCCCAGATGGGAAAAAGGTTTATGTGGCGCATTATTATGCCAATACAGTAAGCGTAATAAACACCACGACTAACACTGTTTCAGCTACCATTGCCGTTGGCAGACTTCCTGAAGGCATAGCTGTAAGCCCTGATGGGAGCAAAGTATATGTCGCCAATTCGGGGGTTTATACAGTAAGCGTAATAAATGGTATAGCCGACACAGTTTTGACTACTATTCGGGTTTCTTCATATCCCTGGGGCATATGTGCAAGCTCCGATGGCAGTAAGGTATATGTTTCTTGTAAAGATAGTAAAGTAAATGTAATAAACACTGCTGTTGATACTGTTTCGGCTACAGTTGCAGTGGGTGCTAACCCTTATGGCATATCAGTAAGCCCCGACGGCAGCATGGTATATGTTGCGAATATGAATGATACAACGGTAAGTGTAATAAACACAGCTGCAGATACTGTTTCAGCTACTATAAAGGTTGCCGCTACTCCCGGCGGAATATCTGTGAGCCCCGACGGAAAAAAGGTATATGTTGCCAATCATCATCCTGGTAAAGTAACTGTAATTAACACTGCCACCAATACTGTTTCGGTTATTATTGCGGCTGGCCGTTATCCGATTTCATTTGGGAACTTTATTTCCATTTATATTTTGCCCCCGACCGATAGCATTTCAGCATCGGCAGATACTATTTGTGCCGGAACGCCAACAACATTAACTGCAAGCGGGGCAAGCACTTATTTATGGAGCGATGGTTTGGGAACCTCTGCTACTATAGTAGTTTCGCCAACTGTAACCACCACTTACACGGTTACCGGCACCACGACAGGCGGCACAGGCACTGCATCAATAGTTATTACTGTAAATGCTAGTCCTTCTCCTGTCATAACTGCAGGGTCGTCAATATGTGCAGATTCTGTAAAGCTTGATGCCGGTGCGGGATATTCAACCTATTTATGGACAACAAGTGCTACGACAGAAACTATATATGTAAGAACGACGGGTACATATACTGTCACTGTTTCAAACGCATCAGGCTGTACAGGGAGCGCATCAACGTTAGTCACTATTACTCCTAATCCTGTGCCTGACATAACAGGACCTTCATCAATATGTTCGGGAAGCATAGCAACACTTGATGCAGGGGGAGGCTATTCTGCATATTTGTGGTCAACAAGCGCTACAACGGAAACTATTTCTGTAACAACGGCAGGGACATACTCTGTTACAGTTTCAGACGCATCAGGTTGTACGGGGTCTGCAAGTATAACAGTTACAGTAAATGCGTTACCTGATATAATATTAACTTCAACTTATGCAACCGTTTGCCAGGGCTGGTGCACTACCCTGAATGCTGTAGGTGGCACAACATACCTATGGAGCCCTTCTGCCGGGTTATCATGCACAGCATGTTCCAGTCCCACGGCATGTCCTGATTCGACTACAACATATACAGTCACTGTTACAGGAACAAATGGATGTACAGCCAGCAATTCTGTAACTGTTAATATTGATATTCCAAATTTCACTGTTTCTGCAAGCCCTGATACTATTTGCCTGGGCAATTGCTCTACCCTGACTGCTTCAGGTGGTGCTTCCTATGAATGGGCTTTTCCTCCGGGAGGTAACACTGAGCAGATTGTAGTGTGCCCTGCAACCACAACCTGGTATGTTGTTACACCATCTGATATTAATGGATGTACGAGTTCCACCGGAGTAACAGTGTATGTCAGCGTATGTACAGGGATAACTGAGAATTCTATTCAGCAAAGTTTATTGGTAACTCCAAATCCGGCTGTAAGTAATATCACTATTGAAACCCCGCCACAAGCTATAATAGAAATTATAAACATGCAGGGGCAGCTGATAAAAAGCATAGCAGCAATCGCTAATAAGACAGATATTGATGTTTCAGCTTTCCCAGTCGGAATGTATATGGTGAAGGTGATAATGGGAAAGGAAACAGAGGTGAGGAAGTTTGTAAAGGAGTGAATAGGTAAGAGTGAAATAGTAAAATAGGGAAATTGAAAACGAATGATAAACTAATTTACTAATTCACTATTTCCTAATTTACTTATAACTCCCGTCTCCCAATTCATAACTCCCGACTTAATTGTGAGGAAGTTTATAAAAGAGTAGTTCAATAAGAAGCAAGCGGTTAGCAGTTAATGCAATTTCTTTGTGAATCTTTGTGTAACTTTGTCGTGTAGATTCTATTCAGGAATATAGAACCAGCGAACATTGAACCATTGAACAGTTACACAATTCAACTATTAAACATATAATACGATGAAACAGATATTTCCCTTGCGGGCTGGTATTATGCTTGCTTTAATTTCATTGATGCTATGCTCATTCAATTATAATGAAGAAAGAAACAAAACGCATTCAACAGCATTGATTAGCGACACTATTCACATTATTAATTATGGCATCCACCTTAACATTGTTCACCTGTCGGATAAGACCATAAGCTGTTATACCCAGCTTAACCTCACTCCCAAAATGAATTATGTAAATGCAATAGAGATTTACCTCCTTGAAAT
>JBEKEO010000180.1:0-6525 GCA_050013795.1 Bacteroidales bacterium | reverse complement strand
ATTGACAATCCTTTAAAACCTAGTATTCATAAGTAGTTTGACCAATTTCCTCTTCTCCCTTAACATGACTAAAAAAATAAGTATTTCCCCTGATTATCATAAGTATATTATAGTTAAAGGTGCAAAGGTTCATAATTTAAAGAACATTGATGTTTGCATTCCCCGTAATAAGCTTATTGTTATCACAGGCCTTTCCGGTTCAGGTAAATCATCGCTTGCTTTTGATACGTTGTATGCAGAAGGCCAGCGAAGGTACGTAGAAAGCCTTAGTTCGTATGCCCGGCAGTTCCTCGGAAGGATGAACAAGCCGGAAGTGGATTATATTAATGGTATTTCTCCCGCTATTGCTGTCGAGCAGAAGGTGAATACCCGAAGTCCACGTTCAACAGTGGGAACTTCCACTGAGATATATGAATATATAAAGCTCCTTTATGCAAGGATAGGTTTAACCTATTCACCTGTCAGCGGAACTGTAGTGAAAAGGGATACCGTTACCGACGTGGTGAATTATATACAGTCATTTGACGATAACACACAGGTCATCGTCTATTCTCCTGTTCCTGTTAAACAGGGAAGGTCAATGAAGACACAATTGGAAGTATTGTTGCAGCAGGGCTTCTCAAGGATATTGATGAATGGTGAGATCATTCGTATTGATGAACTGCTTAAAGGCACTGTGGATAAAAATAAGAAAGGTAACATACATGTGGTTATCGACAGGTTCGTTGTGAAGAAAGATGATGATGACTTCAATTCAAGGATAGCCGATTCGGTGGAAACAGCCTTTTTTGAAGGTGAAGGCAATTGTAATGTGGAATCGTTAAGCGCTAAAAATATAAAGAAAATGATGAGCTTTTCAAAGAAGTTTGAAGTCGACGGTATCACTTTCGAAGAGCCCAGCACCAATCTTTTTAGTTTTAATAATCCTTATGGCGCATGCAAAGCATGCGGAGGTTTCGGCAGCATTATAGGCATTGATGAGGACCTCGTGATTCCTGATAAAAGCCTTTCCATATTTGATGGCGCTGTTGCCTGCTGGAAAGGCGAGAAGATGAGCGAATGGAAAGATCAGCTTGTGATGAACGCTTATAAATTCGACTTCCCTATTCATCGCCCTTTCTATGAATTAACTGAAAAGGAAAAAGAACTGCTTTGGAAAGGCAATAAGCATTTCGGCGGACTGAATGATTTCTTTAAATATGTTGAAGAACAAACCTACAAGATACAATACCGCGTAATGCTTGCACGTTACAGGGGAAAGACCAAATGCCCCGAATGCAACGGTACACGTTTGCGCAAAGATGCCAATTATGTGAAGGTTGGTGGTAAGTCGGTTTCTGAGCTGGCACTGATGCCCCTTGATGAGCTTTATGATTTCTTCAAAAATATTAAGCTTACTGAATATGAAAAAACTATCAGTAAGCGTTTGCTTACCGAAATAACCATACGCCTGCGCTTCCTGCTGGATGTTGGCATAGGTTATCTCACGCTGAACAGGCTTTCTTCTTCTTTGTCAGGAGGAGAATCTCAACGCATCAATCTTGCCACTTTTCTTGGAAGCAGTCTTGTTGGTTCCATGTACATCCTTGATGAGCCAAGCATAGGGCTTCATCCGCGCGATACCGTAAGGCTTATAGGTGTGCTTAAATCCCTTCGTGACTTGGGAAATACAGTAATTGTAGTTGAACACGATGAAGATATTATACGTGCATCTGACCATTTGATAGATATTGGTCCGCTTGCAGGGGTGCATGGTGGCGAAGTGGTGTTTGAAGGCAGTCTTGACGACCTGCTGAATAAAGAAACCGATTGCCTTACGGCTAAATACCTGAATAAGAAACTCAAGATAGCCGTTCCCAAAAGCCGCAGGAAATGGAAGGAGTTCGTTGAAATTAAAGGGGCAAGAGAAAACAACCTTAAAGGCATAGATGTAAAGTTCCCGCTGCATGCGCTTGTGGCAGTTACAGGAGTGAGCGGCTCGGGGAAAACATCGTTGGTAAAGACTATACTCTATCCTACGCTGAAAAAGATATTCGGCGGATATAGCGAAAAGACAGGGAAGCTCGATAAGATTGAAGGCGATATTAAAAGCATTACCGATGTTGAATTTGTTGACCAGAACCCTATAGGCAAATCATCGCGCTCTAATCCCGTTACCTATGTAAAGGCTTACGACGATATACGCGAACTATACTCGCATCAGCAACTGGCAAGACTAAGGAGTTATAAGCCCGGTTACTTTTCTTTTAATATACCCGGCGGTCGTTGTGAAGAATGCGAAGGCGCAGGTGAAGTTACTATTGAAATGCAGTTCATGGCCGATATTAAGCTGGTGTGCGAAAGCTGCAAAGGCAAACGCTTTAAGGACGAGGTGCTGGATGTGGTGTACAAAGGGAAAAACATCAGTCATATACTGGACATGACAGTGGAAGAAGCGCTGGTATTCTTCGGTTCAAAAGATAAAGCCACCCACGAGCAACGAATAGTTAGCAAACTGCAACCACTGGCTGATGTTGGATTAGGTTATATTAAGCTGGGGCAGCCTTCGAGTACGCTTAGCGGTGGTGAAGCTCAGCGTATCATGCTGGCTTACTTCCTTACCAAAGGTTCTGCCGAAAGCCCTACGCTGTTTATATTTGACGAACCAACCACTGGTTTGCATTTCCACGATATTAGCAAACTGCTACACTCCTTTGATGCCCTGCTGAAGAATGGGCATTCATTAATAGTTATTGAGCATAATGTTGAAATTATTAAATGCTCCGACTGGATAATTGACCTTGGTCCCGAAGGCGGAAACAAAGGCGGCACTATAGTTTTTGAAGGCACTCCCGAAGATATTACCAATTGCAAAGCCTCCTATACAGGCAGCTTTCTGAAGAAACATTTTGATTAATCTTTTTCACTCGTCAGGAGACGAGCGCGAACAGGGGGAGTTTAGAGTTAGGAGTTTGCATAATTCAGCCCAATTTTCTCCATTTTCCCCTTTTCACGCTAAAAAGGGATGAAACTTAAGGTGTTTCACAGGTTAATTTTCAAAAAAGTATCCTTTTTACAATTTATGTCCTTTTTGTGTTTCATGTCCTTTTTGCAAAAAAGGTACTGAGCATCGATGCCGGGATACTGAGCATCGATTCCCGGTTACTGAGCATCGATTCCTGGTTACTGAGTATCGATGCCGGGTAACTAAGTGACGTAATCCACCCTATATATTAATGAAAGATAAATACATGGAATAATATTCGGCTCAGGCAAAAGTTAAAAATTCAGGTCGCGTGGTTCACCATTCAGTTCCCTGCCTTTAAGTATGCGTGCCATTATTTCATCACTGCGCTGCTTTGAAAAGCTGGTGTTTCTGTCATCATCCAGATTAACGGGACCGTTTAACTTAAGTTCACGCTGCATCAGGTAGTTTGCATACACTTCATCCATCTTTTCAGCAACTTTCTTATTCTTGAATTTTTGGGCACAGCGAATAATAGCCTGGTGCCACACAAGCGAGCTATCCATGTACAAAGGTTCGTCGGCATCGGCCAGCTCCATGATAGCTTCACGAACGGCATCCTCGTCGTAAGTTTCATCGGGTTTCTTTCTCTCTTCAAGCCATCCCTGGTGAAGCTTACAGAGATAATCATTCTCAAACATCTCCATGAACTCAGTGTATTTAGTTCCATCATAGGTGAAAAGAGGCTGCGGAAGAAGAGGTTCTGGAGCGGCAGGAAGAGGAGGAACCGCAGTAGGTGGTGGCTGCTTGCGGTACCATTCCCAATAAATACTTTCATAGGATTTTTCCTTTTCTCCGCGTTCATCGGGAAGCAAAAGCAAAGAGCCGGTGCCCATCATACTGTCATAAAATTCGTACCATATCGGCATTAAAGGTAAATCGCCTTCTTCATCCTTTTCCATTATTTTATCATATTCCTGCCAGCCGCAAAGCCAGGAATTAGTACTATCGAAAAAATTATCATCAGCCAGGAATTGCTTCATCACCGAGATCTCTTCAGGAGTTATAGGCTCAATGAAAGAGCATTGCAATATCTCGTGATTAAGAGTCATGTTCCAATATTGAAAGTCAAGTGTTACTCTAATTTCTGGTATTTTAATCTGATCCGCCCTCCACTGCAGTTGCAGGTTGAAGAGTTTTTTATTCAAAATGAGTTCAAGCATCTTTTCGGCATACTTCCTCCATACCACCTCTTTAGAGGGTTCGTCAATATAGCACTCCCAGTTGCTTACAAGCAAATTCTTATGTGCTGCATAGTTTTCGCAGAATTGCCTTACACTTTTGGGAGTGTAGTTGGCAAAGAACTCTTTATAAGCAGGATTTTCCAAAAGGTCTCTTTCAAATTCCTCCTGTATAGGTTTCAGGATTTCAGTTTTCTTGCTATAATCATCAGGAAGTTTTGAATAATGATAAGGAAGGTCTTCCAGGTTGATGTCTTTGTTCTTGGGATTGCGAAGCCGCTCGTGCAATGTTTTAGGTGGAGGCGGTGTCCAATCACCGCTGAACATATCAAGCATTATCTTTAAGCCGCTGCGTCTTTCTTTATATTTGGCAGCATTCTCATCATCGCCCCTGCCTGTATATATTTTATATAAACTGTCGCAGATTTCCCCTTCCACTACCTTTTCAAGTTTGCAGGTAAGAGCTTTCTCATAATAGCTTATCGCCGTATCTTCATCATGAAAATTTTTATAGTAAATTTCTCCCATGTAAGCATTGGTAAGGCCTGCAATTTCTTTGTCGTTTCCTAAAAACGTATCGCTTGCACAATTTGCTTTAGCAGCCATGAACAGGTAATTGAGGGCGTTCTCGGGATCTTTTTCCACGAACAAGTAATAAGTAGCCATGGAAGTATAGGCGCGCGGGTAAAAGTTTGGCCATAACTTAATTATCTTTTTAAGGTAGGGCACAGCCTTATCGTACTGTTTTTGCTGGTAATGGATAGCCGAGAGTTGTTCAAGCGCATTGTACGAATCCTTTGGCGAATCATAAAGAGGAAGCATTTTTTTATAGCAGGCAACTGCTTTCTCAGGATTATTCATTTCCAAATGAAGCGGAGCCACGTTCTCATAATAATAACGCAGGCGCCAGTTTTTGTATTTGCCGGTTTCATTCTTTGCAAGCGGAAGCAGTTTATTATAAGCCTTCAGCGCTTTTTCATGTTGTTTGAAATGAGTATAGCAATCTCCGAGTCTTTTAATAGCGGGATAATTAGCTGGGCAAAGCTCAACAGCTCGTTTGGCATTGGCAATGGCATTTTCTTCATCCTGTGCATCCTCATCCATATAGGAAATCATCATGTACACAAGGGCTCTCTCTTCATCATTTTCAGCCTGCTTCAGCATTTTTGTATAGATTTTCTGTGCATGATCATAATCGTTATCATCAGTATATAACCATTCCATTCTTTCAAAGAATTCATATTCGGGTGTTTCACCGTGCTTATCCTGGGGCATTGCGATTATTTTAGCCAGAAGGGCAATGGCTTTTTTATACTGTTTGTCATCAATATAATATTGTGCCAGAACGTGCAGCCTTTCGGCGCTTTCAGGGTCAAGTTCAACTGCTTTCTCCATATTGGAAATGGCAAGAACTGTATTATCCCCGTCAAGATAATCAGCATAAAAATAGGATACAAAATGATAATATTCGGCGCGGCGCTCATCGTCGGTTGCCGCTTCAATGGCTTGCTGCATATAGTTTAGCGCTTTATCATACTGTCCATCTGTAAGATGAAGCATAGACAATTGTTGTAAAAACTGATCCTTATCTTCAGGATATTTCTCTATCGCCTGTAAATATCTCAGTATCTTAATTTCATTTGAATCATCCGGTCCAAATGCCAAGTCTTGGTGAAAATGAAATGTTGTCATGATTTTATAATTAGATAATCAATTACTTGTCAAATATAAGCATAAAAAAGAAAAATATCCATGCTTTTTCCAAATCAATTAAGGCTTAATAAAAAGCTTATAACAAAATGTTTTGCTGCAATCCCACAACAATTAGGATGACCAGAATCGACCCGGAAATTAATCGGAACAAAAGCATAAACTAAAAGTTGTATCTGTTATTGTTTTTTTGCAAGAAAATACTTTGCAAAGGTCTTATCTGGAAGTTTCCTGGTAAACTTTACCAATGCCCAGATTATAAGAAAGGAAAAGATAAGCCTCGCTATTAAAATGCCCGAATAGTGTCCGCCTATGGCTATCATCAGTATGGTATCCTCAATAAGGCTATGGCAAAGCCCCATCAGTGCAAGGCAATAAAAAATATCGCGCTTGCTTATTTCGGTAGACTTCGATTCGTTTATTATCAATGCTCCTCCATACACCACGCCCAGTGTAATGCCAATTATGGCGATGGTGGTGACCTCCGCCCCTATTCCCATCATGTGCAACAAGGGGCTTAGCCCTTTGGTAATAATATCAATTATGCCAGTAACCTTCATCAGTTTTATGAGGAAAATGAGAGAAAAGATAATAAGAAATATCATGCCATAATTCTTCAACTCGCCTAAG
>JBEKEO010000179.1:0-7781 GCA_050013795.1 Bacteroidales bacterium | reverse complement strand
ATAGTTTAAAATTATTTAAATTAATTAATAAATAAGTAATTACCGCCAACGGTCGGCATTGCTTGCAGTGGCGGACTTGTCAGACGAAGTCTGACGTGTCCGCCTTGCTATTGTTATTAAACCACACCGCCCTGCAACGTCAACCACCCGCCATTGAAGCAATGCTAAGTTGGCAACTGAGCGATTCTTACTAATGTTTTGTCTTTGTCGCAATGTAAATATATTTAAAGTTCCCTGTCCCCGTATTAAAAACTTGATGTTCCGTGTTTGGTGGAATAAGTGCAATGTTTCCATACTTTATGTCAAGGTTCTTTTGATTTGCTATTCTTACTTGTCCTTGTCCTTCTAAAACCACAATCATTTCTTCATATATTTCTGTGCTGTGGTCGTCTCCAGATTTGTTAGGAGCAACAGTCACAACGCCTGAATAAAATACTACAGAGTCTTTGTCACCGTCAAAGATTTCCTGATAGCTTGTCGAGTCAGGATTAAATGTAATAACTTTTGGTCGGATGGATTTGTCCGGTAACTTTCTGTCCTGCGAAAACCCTGTCTTAATCATGCAGAGTACTGTCAAAAAGATAAGAAGTGTCAGTCCGCAGAAATGTTTCTTGTTATACATAATCTTATTTATTGTTTTTCTCGCTTTGTTGCCAACGACCAGTGTTGCTATCAGTGCCGGAAAACTACCACTACTGATTCGCATGTGTCTTTAAAAGTTAAAATTACAACATCTCTTCATTATGAGCAAATCCCCCGGCATTGTAGCAACACAAAGTTATATATAGATGCGCACTTTTTAATCTCAGTAATGTCAGCAGTTTCAGTAATCTCAGTCCCGGTTATTTATTCTTCTTAAGATCATTGGTCAGAACGATCCGTCCGTGTTGTTGCTGTGGGTCTGCTGAAAAATTTAATATTAAACAAACTTCAAAGTCAGTCAAGCGTAATTGATTTTTTGCGTCGGCTTCATACCGTTCGCAAGAAGCGTCGTCCATGATAACTTTAATAATTAAAGAGTCATTAACAATAAAGTCGATGACAAACGAGCCAACAACTTTGTCTTTGTATTTTATATTAATAGCCTTGTCACAGTCAACAGAAAGTCCCAGGGATTCCATCTCGATGCTTAAGGCTCGTTTATAAACGTCAATAGTCAAGTGATAGGGTAGGACGCTGCGAACAGTATAAAACGCTTGCAAAATCAAATTGCTGATGTCAGAGTGCAAATATTTTGGATCGTGTCAGAGTGCAAATATTTTGGATCGATAGCCATTCAGTAATCTCAGTAATTTCAGTAATCTCAGTTTATATTAAATTTTGCAATTATACTTTTAATCTTTCGCGCATTTATATATAACGGTGGCAAGCTTATTTAGTGCGGAACTTTAAAACCACTTCTGCGTCCCTCATGCTACAAAATTAATTATTTTTATGAACTTTCCTAGCCAACTGAACTCCGCATTAAATAAGCTTGCTGTTATACACTGGGCAAGTCTACCGAAAAGCTTATCTGTCATGTTTTTTCAAAATTTAGTTTTTTAGAGTCTGGTAAATTTTATAATGTCTATAATTTAAGCTCTTTGGCAGGTTTTGGTCATACCTTAGCTAGTGCGACCTGACAATGTGCTTGACTTTGTGTCGTTATTTCAAACTTTTTTATTAAACATTAAATATTTTCTTAACTTCAGGATAAGCTGACGTTATTTCAATTTCATTTTCAAGATTATATTTTCCTTTTACAGTAGAGCCTAACTTTTCTTGTCCTATTATATTTGAAATATACTTTTCTATTTCCCGATAATATTTTTTTTCTGTTTTTGCATAAGTGATAGTAAAGTGATCAACTAACCATTTAACAGTATCCAAAACAATTTGATTAGAAATAAATGTTTGGTAAATATTAGATATATTAGATGGCAAGTACAAAGGTTCAGTGTCAAACTTTTTATCTGAAAATCTTTTAAATTTATCAGAAAAAAAATACTCTATACTATAAATACAATAATGTCCCCCGTTGAGTTTACCTATATGTTCAAAAATCCGTTTAAGTAAATCCGTAGTGCTTCCAACATAGAAAGGTTTAAAAACACATTTATCATTTTTCCAACCCCACACATACACTGTACATATTTTATTTTTATTCTGAAAAAATGATTCATTTATAAAATCATTTTTATTATAAAAACAACTCCAGTCTAATCTTATTTTTTCAGCCATTATGTATATGTTTTAAAGTATTAATTATCCAACCATAATATCGTTATAATCCAACCAACAACTAAAACAACAACAATCCATAAACAAGCAATTCTAATTTCTGAATGAAAATATTAAAATAAGCAAAGCTATTATAAAAATTAAGAGATATGCTATTGTTGTGTAATAATTCTTTTGCAATTTAATTTTAGGTAGATTATAATTTGGGTGATTCTTTTTTACTTTCTCAATTAATTGTAAATATTTTTCCGCAGGGTTAAAACTAACTTTACGGTCTGATACATTTTTTTCTGTTTTTATCGCTCCATTAGACCATTGCTCAGTCCAAATCATTTTATTATTATCAGAATATTCTTTTAAAATATAATCAATAAATCTTAAATTTATATCAGGATATTTATCATAACATAACTCCATAAAATTCATAATTTTTATTACCTCAATATAATCTTCTTTAGTGTAGATATATTTATTCGTAGTATCATAAATATTTTCAAGTTGAGATAAAAGGCAATTATATAAATTTATAAATATTTTTTCTGCTGTTGATTTAAAAGTAGTAGAATTCGGTTCAACTAATTTTGCAGTTTTAAGATATGAAAATATTTCTTGTGCACCTGTTTCAATTATATCTTCAGTTTTTGTTATCCAAAATGCACAAATTGCTTTATTTTCCCAAAGCGATCCAAGAGATGATTCAATTTCCAACCCTTTATCACAAAAATTCTTTGCATCAATAAAATTTCCTGCAGAAATTGATTGTTCTATTGAAAACAAAATGTTTTTTAATCTAAGTTTCCATTCTTCATTTATATTTAAGTTATTCAAATTACTTTTAGCAGGAGGGATAATAATAGAAATCGTTCCACAATGCTTACATTTTGCTTCGCCTTTTCCTTCATCATCAAGTGAATCACCGCAAGAAGGGCATTGTAATTTTATTATTTCAAATGAGTTCATATATTTTCAATAAAGAATTTATTAAAACAGATGATTATTTTTCTTCCTTTTCTTCTGTCCTTGTCCATTCGTTACCGCAATGGACACATTTATATGTTTTTTCAATCACTACTGTATAATAATGCTCTTGTACTGGATCATACACTGTTTTAGTGATATTATTGACAATTACCTGTCTTGGTTTTTGAATTGTTCTGACATGAGGTGTTCTTTTTATTTCCTCTGAGGAAAGAAGTCTATTCCCTTTAATTTTTTTACAATTCGGGCATGTAAAGTTCCCAATTAACTCTGATATTTTCAATATTATGGATAAAATAATAATACCTCCAACTACCCACCATAACCAATTCCAACTAAAAGACTTATTGCTTTTATATTTATCAGTGTTTTTGGGAGTCTCAACTTTTGTAAGAAACCAACCATTAGCATATCCTTTAGGTTTATTGTTCCCTGTTATCTGACACCAAGGAGTTTCAATTTTATCTACAAGTACTGTATCACCTAATAATAAAGAACCAACAATAGAATAATTTTCTCCGGGTCCACTTCTTATATAAAGAGTGTCTGTTTTCATTACTGCATAATAGTCGGAAGCACCCCCACAAGAAAATAGCATAGTTACTGCTATTGCTGCAAAAATAAAGTAAACTATTTTTTTCATAATTGTCTTTTATTAATTTATTATTATTGTTTTCAAAAATCAAAAGTCAAAAATAGGCGGGTAAGCAGATTGGCTCTTTTGCCTGCTTTCGTGTGTCGGGCTTGTGTGATGGGAAAGCAGGTAAATGTGCCAATGTGGGCAAGCATTCCTTATCTTTTTTCTTGCGGGTCGGCAAAAAACTAAATTTTATTTTCAGTCTTTCTAAGGTATCTATGAAATGCTTCATTGTCGAATTTTGCTTAAATATTTCTACAAAGATACTGTTTTCTTGCACAAATGCTGCCTTGTGTATAACGATCGAGGCTATATGCAGTAAGGGATTGCGGGCTACTTTCCTGTCCTTCGACACCGAAGTTTGAGCGTGGCAGAAAGCTTGAATTACCTCTGAAACCCTTATTGCATATAGCCTTTGTTAGCGGTAGGTTTTATTCAGTCTTTATTTCTTTAACGGCTTCAATTTTCCAAATTCCTGCTGCGTGTGTCTTCACATTTTCAAGTCCACTTGGCGTTATTGCAACACACTTAGTTTTAATTTTAAAAGTGTCTTCAAATTTGTGCGTTTTAGGTTTCCTTACCTTGTAACTGGTTTGAAAAGGTTTCAATCCAAAGTTAGTGGTATCTGTCTTGTTAAACTCAATATTCTTTTCTTCCTCAATTTGAAAACCAAACCATTTTTTGTAAATTCCTTCTGGATTCCATATTTCCTCTTTGTCAGTTTGTATGGCGTTTGTTACTTCTGCTGTCTGTTGTGTGGTCGTTTTTTTTCTAACAGGGGCTACAAGTTTTCTATTTTCTTTTTTTATTTCACTTTTTTGTCCAACGAAATATGTTTTAAAGTCCTCGTATTTGCCACACATTAGAAAATAACATTCTTTGTCACTCCATAAATGATAATAAGCAAGTCTAACAATATCGTCAAAAACTCTTTGATGTTCTTCTTTATGTTCTTTACTTGTCGCACTTTTTGCAAGTTTAAACTCGTACACCTCTTTTAATTTCGTATCGTCTTTTTCTGTCGCAGGTTCTTTAACTGTCTTGTCAAAAATTACCAAGTCAATGTATTTCTTTTTGAAAATTGGGTGAAGTTTTTCAAGTATAATTCTATTAATTGCGATACCTTTTGCGGTAATAGTGTCCGCAATTGGATATCTTAAACTTGCTTCGTGAATTAGTTGGTCTCGTCCAATTTTAAATTGATAACCTAACCAATAACAAACGGCTTCAACAATAGCGTTGAATTTTTCATTTTTTGTTTCGTCTGTCATTGACCATTATTTTTTGAAATTAATCTATGTCTCTCAGGATTAAAATTTTCTTGCTTCATATTGTTTATGTCGCTCAGCAAAACTCTCATCCAAGGGTTGTCTAGATGTGCATCTATTAATTCATGGTAGCCGTCATATTGAACATAAATACTTACCGCATAGTCCAATATTTTCTTTGGGTCTCCTTCTCCGTGATACATTAACACGGCAATCTTAGCCTTACTTTTGTTTGGTAATGAATACTCGGCTTCGCTAATTTTTAGTCCTAAAATTTTTTCCATCTTGATTTATTTTTTTATGAATTATGTCGTTATAAACTTACCGCTAACGGTCGGCATTGCTTGCAGTGGCGGACTTGTCAGACGAAGTCTGACGTGTCCGCCTTGCTATTGTTATTAAATTACACTGCCCTGCAACGTCAACCACGAGCCATTGAAGCAATGCTAAGTTAGTAACTGGGCGATTAACTTTTCCCATTTATCTAAAAATCCCATTAGTCCCAACATTACCTTGAAATTGCTTTGAAATTCTATCTCTATATTTTAATAATTCAGAACCACTAATAACATCAGAGTCGTCATCTGTTGTCTCAACTGAGCAAGTACAATTAAAATTGTTTGGAGGAAAAATGTCTTGAGCAATTTTGTCATCAATTGACATAATTAAACCGTTTAATTCATTACAGATTTCACAAGAACAATTATTACATTCATAAATCATATAAGGGTCAAGGTCTCTATTGTCCCAAATGCTTTTCCAATTCTCAATCATTACGGCACTTCTTACAGCTAAGTCAAACTCTGTACGTAATAAAATGTCATCAATATTATTATTTGGCAAATTCTCATGTGCAAAATTTTTAAATTTACTAAATGAGCGCACTACTTTGTTTTCATCAAAAACATTTACCTGCAAAAGCAACCTTTCCTCACTGTTTTTTGCACATGAAAATGGAAAAGCATTAACCATATACTGTACCCACCAGTCTGAATTAGTCAACTTATCAAATGAGCTTTCAACGTTCACTTTTTTGGGTGTATCCTCATTGTCAAGTTTGGGCATTAATTCTTTAATCCTTACTGTCAATCCTTCGGAGAAGCCACGAGGTTCTATTTTTACTCTCAGTTTATCCTCTTTAATACTTGTAGTGACAAAAAATTCCCCATTTTCATTGGCAATTTCTTTTATTAATGGTGATAACCATTTATTTAAATTCTCGTTAACTTGTTTACGCACCATTTCGTTTAAAGCTTTGTCCAGATCACCTGGAAGTTCAAATAATGTTTTCATGTTTTATATTTAGATTAAAATATCTTTTAATTTATTTTATTTGTTTTTTATTTCATTTGTCAAATCATCAATTGATTTTATTAGCAAATCCATTTTGTCTTTATCTCCTAAATACAATAATCCATAATATTCGGAAAAGTCTAAAATAAATATCTCATTTAATCCTTTCTTTGAGTTTGTATCATATGTTATTTCGATTTCAATTGGATTCTTTAATTTCCTTTCTGTATCTTCAAGCAGAGATGTCACATAAGTCCTAAAATATTTATTTGGAGCAAAAACTTTTATGCCACTTTTAAATATTCCTAATTCTGAAAGTTTTTTCTTATGCTCACCAAAAATAAAGTCATTAAGAAATTTAAATTGTACGTTATATGCAACTCCATGTCCAATATTCTCAACATATAACTCAATTATATTTTTAGCTCTTGGGTGAATATCTAATCCAACATGAATTTTTGGTTCAGTCAAAACTTTACGTTGTTTACGAGTTTCTTTAACTAAACTCCAAGTTAAAACAACATAAGCAACGGTCGAAATTGCAACAATACATGAGAATAATAACTCATATTTGTCTTTACTTGTTAAATCGCATAATATCATAATAGTATTTTTTAGTTTCTATTTTTTTTCTCGCCTTGTTACTAACGGTCGGCATTGCTTGCAGTTGCGGACTTGTCAGACGAAGTCTGACGTGTCCGCCTTGCTATTGTTATTAAACTACACTGCCCTGCAACGTCAACCACAAGCCATTGAAGCAATGCAAAGTTATGGGCAGGTTTATCTATTTCTTGAAAGAGGTTAATTCTCCACAATGCGGGCATTTGTCAGGTTGTCCCTCAAATTGTTTCTTGCATTTATTGCATAAGTATCTTATTCCATACCCTCCATGTGCCTCTGACCAAGCTGTGAATATATGATTAATATTCTTTATTTCTGTCTTAATAGTTGAGATATTTGAAACCATTACAAGAAAGACAATAATCATTATAATGCTGAAGATTGCTACTAGAAATTCCATATTTTTTATTTTTAAATTGTCCTACTCATAAGGCTTTTCGGTGTCGCCCCGTTTGTTATAGTGGTGTCTGGTCTCCACTATTATCTTGTTTCAGTCAACCAGTCTAAGGTGGTTTTCTTGTCTGTCCGTTATTATTTTTAAACTTGCCCATAACGGTCGGCATTGCTTGCAGTGGCGGACTTGTCAGACGAAGTCTGACGTGTCCGCCTTGCTATTGTTATTAAACTACACCGCCCTGCAACGTCAACCACCCGCCATTGAAGCAATGCAAAGTTAGGCAACGTTAATATCATTTTAATAACCAGTCCAACGCTGCGTCCCTGTCAGCAAAGTACTGAATAGAAATTCCTCTATTAAATGCGAA
>JBEKEO010000178.1:0-6580 GCA_050013795.1 Bacteroidales bacterium | reverse complement strand
CCGTTGCTGTGGGCAGGTTTGCAGCCTGCACCTGCATATACACCATTACCTCCTTAACACCTTTGCGTTTCTTGCGACTTTTGGTGCCCGGGTAATTCACTACTATTTTATGCACCAGATGAGTTTGCTCCTTTAATGCAATGGTAGGTTCCTTAATAATTACTTTAAGTTCCGAACTTGGGGTGAGTATATTATCCTGAACGGTAAGGCGGCAGGCTTTTTTCTGAGTGCCGCTCACCTTTACATTATTGGTAATATACCTTTTAGCGAACATCCTGAGGCTGGTGTCGGCAGGGTTGTTCCTGTCGCCGCTTTCGTACGATTTGCGGGCTTCTTTCAGTTCCTCCTCGTCGCTGTGCTTGAATTCCTTGCTGCTTATTTTTGCCCATGCAGCCGCCCATCGGGCTTGTTTCACGTTTCCGGGGCCTGTCAGCAGCGTCCATTCGGCTGTGGCGTCGCTGTTCCAGTTCCAGCCTGCTTTGTACAGGTTAACCTGTATTACAAAATTTGTCTGCCATGCATCAAATGCGGCATTTGGTCCGGGGATAAAGCTTAATCCTGCTGTCATAATTTTAAATTTTAAGTTTATATTAATTGAGTTAGTAAAAAATCAATGTTGCTTGGTTTTTGTATGATATCCCGAAAAAAACGGAATGCTCTCCCTGGTAAAACGAAGGAATAGCCACAAACTTTCCGGCTATAGCCACAAACATTCTGGGAATAGCCACATGCTGTCTGGCTGTAGCCAGAAACTTTCTGCGGATAGCCAGAAACTTTCTGTGCGCTCCTTCGCGAAATAAAACTGGTCTTTGGTAATATGTTATTATTTATTATTGTTATCATGGCTTTCTTTTTCAATTTTTGGCTTGTGCAAATGGCTGAAAGCATTGTAAAAGCAATACAAAGGTAGCACCCTGCAATGCCGTATGTCAATCCGAAAACTGCAATAGTAGGTTAATAGTAGGTCAATAGTAGGTTTTGCTACTTTAAAATGGAGGCTATAATTTCCTCCACTTCCTTGCGGGTAGGGGCATAGAAGCTTTTCTTCAGGTGCACCTCGCTACTCAGGTATTTTAGTAAATCTTTTTTAAATTTTTTTCTGTCGAAGTCTGTAAAGCGCCTCTCAATGCATACAAAATACCCTTTACCTCCTTTCCGCCTGATGATTCTTTTTGCACATAAACGGTGAAACAGATAAGCAATCAATTCAAGTTTTCGTGCATTGCACCTTACTATTGACTGGCTGAAGGGTTTAAGGAAGAAATTATACAGTTCTCTTTGCGTATATATGCATTTTCTTTCCCACATGATATTGACAAATTTGCCCATATCGGCTTTATCTGTCCACTCCACCCAGCATTGCCGGCGCGGCTGCCCCTCTGTCATATTACCGTCTGTGAAAGGCGTTCGCGGAAAGCGAAGCAAAAAAATCAATATAGGAAAGGTGGGCATATTTGATGGGAATATTGGAAAGAGGCGCCCGCGTATATACCAGTAAAAATGCACTATTATAAGGTACGATAATGCGCATTCGCTGCTGTATTAAGTGTTTTACACCACAAATATAAGGAAGTTAGTTGATTTTATTATATAAATAAAGGAATAAGTTATTAACAATTTTGCATTTTCTTTTAGCGAAAAAGTAAAATCAACTGTTTTTAACGATAATGATATTTAGGGAATGAAGGCAAATAAATGTTGTATGCTTTTTATAGACTCACCCCCAACCCCTCTCTGCAAGCAAAGAGGGGAGCCGCTTTTAAGTCCCTTCTCTACATGTAGAGAAGGGATTTAGGGATGAGTCAAAAAAATAAACAATAATTTACTCTTTAACAAACTTCTTCACCGCAACGCCTTTTTCGCTTTTAATTTCCACGAAATACATGCCGGAGGGGAAAGCGGAAACATCAATTGAAGTATTACCCGCTTTTGCGGAAAGGCTGTTTATTATTTGCCCTTCGAGGTTTAGGATTTTGATAATGGAGTTTTGAGAGAATTTTATTGTTATATTATCAATTGATGGATTGGGGAAAATATCAATTGTTGAAGGATTTTGGTTCTTGTTTTTCAATCCTGTAAGATCAGCACAATACCCCTGAGTATAAATAGGATCATTAACATTGCCACCCCACCCATTATTATAATATGTAGTATCATCATAACTCATACAATGTAACCAGGCGCCACCTAATGGTTCATAAAGATTATTAAAAAATCCTCCAAAGGGACATCCTACTTTTTCAATCCAAATAAGAGGACCTTGTGGGTTATTTGGTGGAGGTAAAAATGCATTATAGGTTAAGTACATTCTTTTCAATAAATAGGGTCCAGTCATAATATAATTCACGGAATCTACATAGAAATTTGTAATTATTACTCCTGTATATGTTGCAAAATAAACATTATAAACAGAGTCGCCAACATTTTTACTAAAATCGCTTATAAGAAATTCTTTTGTTGAATCCATAGGCACAAAATAGGTTAAACCATCAGTATCGCTTCTAAATGCACCACCATACATTTTAAGATGGACATCCTGAATAGAAAATAATTTTGTATAAGAACGAGAATTGATTATAGTATCATTTAATATAGAATCCGTTCCATCTAGCGAATACGTTGTTCCACTATAACCATTATCAGTCAGTATGCCCCAATAAACATTTGAATCGGGTATAGTATAATAATGCTGCGCTTTTGTATTCATAATGAAAGCAAGTAAAGCAATAATAAATAGTATGAGCTTTTTCATGGCAATAGAATTAACACCACTAAATTAAACAATTTCATGCTATTTTAAAGGTTTTTTTGTAATTTTACAATAAAGTTTTATAAATATGCAATAATTATAATTTTTCCACGTTAGTTGAATTAATTAATAAATGATTTTACAGGGATTAATTAAAAAATAAGACCAATAGGAATGCGACAAAGAATCGTTATAGCATTAGTTCCTTTATTCACGGCATTCATCTGCCTTACAGGCAGGCAGGGGTTGTTTGCCCAGCAGCATACTAAGCAAACCGAAACCCACAGCGCTGTAAAGCCCGAAAGCCAGCCTATCGGCAAGACAGGCGTGCAAGTGGAGCATGTGGTAAAAGACAAAGATGTGCGCGAAATTAAATGGCAGGGGATAAAGAAATTCAAGGTAAATGATGAATATACTGAGGAATATTTAACTTTCGAAGGCGCCAGCATTAAACATCAGCTTCCGTATTATTATGAAAAAATAAAGGTTGCCGGTAATTATTCGTATTCGGCAATTATAACCAACCCGCAATATAAAGAATGCAGCAGTGAGGAAACAATATTCCTTAAATCAAAAAAGCTTTCAAACGAAATTTCTGTTCAGTCCACTTCAGCAGCCGAAAAGAGGGTGCCTTATCTATGTGTTTCATTTGTACCGCTCAGGATAAATAAAATAACAGGCAGGGTAGAGAAACTGGTAAGTTTTAAAATTGAATTGGTAAAGGAAGTTAAAAAACCTTCAATAGTTAAAAAAAGAACTTATGCCGCTCATTCTGTTCTTGACAGCGGAACATGGTATAAAATTGCAGTAACGGATAATGGTATATATAAACTTACTTATAACGACCTTAAAAATCTGGGCATAAATGTTTCTTCATTAAATCCTAAGAATATCAGGATTTACGGTAATGGCGGCGGCATGCTGCCCGAAGCCAACAGCGGCTTCCGTTACGACGACCTGGTTGAAAATGCTATTTATGTAAATACTGATAGCAATACTTTTAGCAGCGCCGATTATATTCTTTTTTATGGACAATCGCCAACAACATGGAATTACAGCAGTTCAGATAATAAATTTCATCACCAGACAAATTATTACAGCAGGACAACTAATTATTTTATTAATACTGACATTGGTCCGGGTAAAAGAATTGCGCAGCAGGCTTCAGTTGCATCTCCGGCAAACAAAGTGATAACAAAATTTAATGATTATTTATTACACGAAAAAGATTCTATAAATCTCATGTTGTCGGGAAAAGAATGGTATGGCGAATTTTTCGATATACAAACCTCGTATTCGTTTAATTTCCAATTTCCCAATGTTGATCCGGCTTCAAACATTTATATTCAAACTGATATTGCCGGAAAATACACTTCTAATAATTATTATACTGTTAATGCAAATGGCAATACATATACAACCGCAATACCATATGTTGCTGCTTCCAGCTATTATGTGGCAGCTAATTCAGTACCCGGGTCAATGAGTTTCCCTGCTTCATCAAATGTTAATGTTACCATTACTAAAACAACTGCTAATGCTGTTGGCTGGTTGAATTACGTTGAATTAAATGCAACAAGGCTGCTTACTTTTCTTCCCGGCGCACAATTACTTTTCAGAAATATTTCTTCTGTAGGAACTGGTAATATTTCAAAATTTGCAATTACTACTAATACATTTTCTAATTTAATGATTTGGGATGTTACAAACCCGGTTAATGTTAAAGACCAACAATTCTCAACTAATGGCGACAGCGCCATATTTAAGCTTCCCACCGATTCTTTGAGGCAATTTGTTGCTTTTGACGGAAGCACTTATTCTTCTCCTATGTTATTAGGGAAAATTGCTAATCAAGATCTACATGGGCTTCCTTCTGCAAATTTGATTATTGTTACTTATCCCGATTATATAAGTGAAGCACAAGCAATAGGCAATATTCACTTTACAAATGATAATTTATCATATGTTATTGTTACACCTGAGCAGATTTATAACGAGTTTTCGTCAGGCAACCAGGATGTGTCAGCAATCAGGGACTTTGTAAAGATGTTTTACGATAAGTACACTACTGCCAGCGAAGCTCCTAAATACCTTTTACTTTTTGGCGATGCATCCTATGATTACAAAAACAGGTTAACTGATAACACGAATTTTGTTCCGACCTTCGAATCTTCAGATGGATTTAGTTTGGATGAAGAAAGTTCTTATTGCACAGATGATTTTTTTGGATTTCTTGATTCTACGGAAGGACCGTATGGTTTATTAGACGTTGGAATCGGACGCTTTCCTGTTAACACTGTAACCGATGCAAACACTATGGTGAACAAAGTTAACCAGTACCTTCAATTACACAATCCGGCTAACAATTCTAACAGTTGTACAAGTTTTTCTTCTATAGCTACGGGCGATTGGAGAAATGTAATTTGTTTGGTTACCGGCGCTGATGATGAAAGTTTTTTTGCATCAGCCGAAGGATATGCCAATATGATTGATTCTACTTACCTCAATTATAATGTTGATAAAATATATAGCAATGCATATGAGGTGGAAACAGGAGCCGGCGGACAACGTTTTCCCCAAGTGGAAGATGCCATAAACAGAAGAATTGCAAAAGGCGCCCTGATAATGAATTATATTGGTCATGGCGGGCAATTAGGGTGGGCACTTGAAAGAATTTTGCAAATTCCCGATATTCAAAGCTGGACAAATATTAATAATATGCCTTTTTTCCTTACCGCCACATGTCAGTTTAGCGTATACGATAACCCTGCTCAAATAGCAGCGGGAGAAATGGTTTTACTAAGTGCAAATGGTGGCGGAATAGCGCTTTTAACTTCTTCCCGTGTTACCGAGGAAGGTTCAAATAATCTTTTATGCGGTAATTTTTATCATTATGCTTTAAAAAAGATTAATGGTAGTTACCCCACTTTCGGGGAGATTAATATGTTAGCGAAAAATGCAGGTTCGACAAGTGAGCCATATTATAATTATGTTCTGTTGGGCGATCCTGCATTAAGGCTTTCATATCCGGTGAATAATGTTATTACTACAAGCATTAACGGGCATCCTGCAAATACAACGTATGATACATTAAAGGCATTTGAAAAGGTTACCATTTCCGGAATTATACAAGATCCGAATGGAATACCGCTGAATAGTTTCAATGGAATTATTTATCCTACAGTATATGACAAACCAACATTAAGTACAACACTTGCAAATGATCCGGGTGGTTATGTCGAAAATTTCTATATTCAGAACAGTATTTTATATAAAGGAAAAGCAAGTGTAACAAACGGAAATTTTTCATTTACATTTGTTGTTCCCAAGGATATTGCATACAATTATGGATTGGGTAAGATTAGTTATTACGCCGAAAACGCTTCCACAAATGCAAGTGGATATTATGAAAATAAATACTTTATTATTGGCGGTTCAAAAACTAATGTTGCAAATGACAAAATAGGCCCTTCGGTAAAACTGTATCTTAATGATTCTACTTTTGCTTATGGAGGAATGACAAATCAAAATCCAATATTAATTGCAACAATTTTTGATTCAATCGGGGTTAATACTGTTGGAAATGGGGTAGGTCATAATTTAGAAGCTATTTTAGATAACAATACGCAAAACCCTATTGTTTTAAACGATTACTATGAAGCAAACCTTAACAGTTATCAAAAAGGTAAAATAATGTATCCTTTTTCCAATTTAACCAACGGTACACACACATTACAGTTGAAGGTATGGGATAGTTATGATAATTTAACGGAAGTTTCAACTGAATTTGTCGTTGCACAATCTGGTCAACTGGCATTAAACCATGTGCTT
>JBEKEO010000177.1:0-6584 GCA_050013795.1 Bacteroidales bacterium | reverse complement strand
TGCAAAGCCTCCCATGTCATATGGCCAGTGGCGATAACAGATACATCGTTTCCTTCTTTCAATAATTGGCCTTTGCCAATTTCAAAAGCTGTTGTTTCTTCTGTGAAGTCAGGCATGGGTTCACGTCCGTATCTTATATAAACTGGTCCTTTCAATTGTTTCAATGCTGCCAGTGTTGCCAGTTTTGTTTGCGTAGCATCGCAGGGTGAAAGCACGGTCATATTAGGAAGTACACGCATAACGGCAATATCTTCAAGTGCCTGGTGAGTGGCGCCATCGGGACCGACAGAAATACCCGCATGAGCGCCTCCAATAATAACATGAAAATTATTATAGCAAATCGAAATGCGTATCTGGTCTGTAGTTCGCAATGCTGCAAATACGCCATAGGTGGCAAATACAGGTATCTTTCCTCCCAGCGCAAGTCCGGCAGCAACGCCAACACAATTCTGTTCGGCAATTCCAAGAGAATAGAAACGCTTGGGGAACTTTTCGGCAAAAAGGTTCACTTTAACCGATGCCGTAATATCGGCTCCAATGGCAACAATACGGTTGTCGGCTTCGCCCGCTTCCAGCAGTCCTTCGCCAAAGCCAACACTTGTGGCTTTATTGCCTTTATTGTTAAACTGAAACAATAATTGATTAGTAGCCGCCTTCATAAATTTTCACAAACCTACATGAATTTTTGAAAATACACAAATGCATGCAATAAGTAAGAAAGAATAATTTCCTTTTAATTTCGATACTAAATTTGTTAAAATTAGTGTCTTTTTGTTAATATTTATATGACTATAAAATTAAACAATACTTTTGCCAATTAATTTCAATAAACATACCTGTTCAATGTTCAATTTAATAAAAACTAAAACAATGAAAAATTTCAGAAGAATTCTCTGTTTATGTTTGCTTTCTGTCATTGCTGTTGGTATTAGCAGTTGCAGTAAAGATAATACAACCACCACAGGACCGGCAGGACCGGCAGGCCCTTCATTAAAAGGCGACCTGAAAGGGCATATTTTCTGTTACGACCAGTATGGAGTTCCAATTTTAGGTAATTTATCCCTTATAGGAATAAAAGATTCCATGAATGGGACCACTAATGTCGTACATCCGGATTCCACGGGCGCATACACATTTTCCAGTCTTTCAACCGGGAATTATTCTTTTACCATTACTGCCAGCGGTTATGGTACAAACATGGTGCAGAATATCCAATTTGTGGGTGGAGGCAATTTGAACCATGATGTGAAAATTTCCCAGATACCTTCCTATTATGTTGGTAATTTGTACGATTCTATTGCACCTGCCGCTGATACTCTTGTATTTATTAAAGGGGCTCTGGCAACTTCCGATGTTCAGGTGCGTACTGTTGTGGTATTCGTAAGCAACAATATCAATTGTTCCTATCAACCTCAATATTATCTTGATTACTTTTCAGCGAATACTACTGCTACCGGCTCAAATTTTTCTATCAAAATTCCTAAAACTACATTTAATAATATGGGCATAGCATCGGGTTCAACAGCTTACGTTGCAGCCTACGGAGTAGCTGTTAATTTTGCAAGCTCTTCAGAATATGAAGATTTGTCTACCGGCAGAACGGTATTTAATGCCTTGAATACAACACCCTATACTATGAATTTTATAGTGCCTTAAAATATTAATTATAAACTGAGAAAAAGGCAGTAGGAATACTGCTTTTTTTATTTACTCTCTTCTCCTGCTTGTTCTTTTGTTTCCCTGTCGCCCTGCTTGAACTTATATTGCAATGTTATGAAATAAGTGGGTACATACATATCTGAATATTGCGATGTGTTTTCTTGTATTCCTGCATAACTGTAATATCTACCTCTTTTAGCCAGGTTATTAAAAATATTATTTACACCTATTGTCAGTAAAAGTTTTTTGTTCAATAATTTTTGAGTCAGACTTATTGAAGAATTGATATAATTGTAATTGTATCCTTCGAAAGTTATAACACGGCTGAAATAGTTCATATAAAAAGTCCCTGTAGTTTTATCGCTTATATGAATATTGGTGTTGAATTTAAAACTATAGCCGAAATTCTTTTCCTTTGATTCTATGCCATAATAGTCCACTGAGCTGATATATGTTTGATTAATTGATGACGATAAATTAAGATCGAATTTCTTGTAGATAGAAACCCAAGAAGATAATTCAACTCCTAAGCTGCTGTTATGTGCAACATTTTCTGGTTTGGTAATGGTGATAATGTCGGAAACGGGAATAGTCAAATTGGAAACATCGTTGTTAGTGATGCTGTAAAATACATCAGTATTAAAATTCCATGTTTCCTTATGGTACAAATATCCAAGATAAAGATTATTGTATGCTGTTGGCACTAATGCTGAATTTCCAACCGACCAATTATAAGGGTTCGACTTGCCAATAAAATTGCATAACTGGTTAAACCAAAACGATTGAACATTCTTGGAATATGTGAATTTTATTTCTTCTGCACTGTCAGCCGAAAATACTATAGTTGCTGAAGGAAACAGATAAGTGAAATACTTGTTGATATTTAGCAAAGTATCCACAGAATTAATATTGTAGCGCTTAAATTGGTCAACATACTTATCGAATTGGCCGGTAACTCCGCCATCGAATTTCCATTTCTTAACAGTAGTGCCTATTCTTGCATAAACTGATTGTTCCTGGAAAACGTTATTCGTGTATTTGGTTAAAGGATAATAAACAATATCATTCTGGCTATACAACGTATTGTCATGGCCTTTATATTGAATGTAACCTGTCCAGCCGCAATTCCAAAGCGTTTTTTTATTTATCGGGTGATTATATGAAAGTCCGCCATAAAAACTTATCCGGGCAACATCTTCATCTGTTTTATAATTAAAAGAGCTGTCGGAAGATATGTTTGATATATATTGATAATTATAGGTATTCTGTGTAATTTCATTAGTTTCCTGATCTCTCAGTCCGCCATATATGGATAATTCTTTTCCCAGAGAATCAAATTTACGATAAAAGGAAGCATTTAGCCATTTATTAAAATAATGTTCATCGTTTGCAGAGATGGTACTATACTCTTCAAAGACAGAGCCGGGATTGGTATTGTTTTGTTGAGTATTATTTTTGGAAGGAGTTGTCTCTTTATCAGTGTAAAAGCCGGCAGACAGTCTTATCCTTGTATTCTCATCAGGTGAATACCGGATACCCCCTGAATTCCAGAAAGCATTATCAATATCCACATTGCTTGCATTATTATTTAATAAATAATTACTCGTGTTGTAATTTAATGTTCCGTTTGTTGTGCTGCTGCTTTTATAATAATTATGATAATAATTACTATTGTCAAAGAATATTACTTTTTTTACTTTGTAATTAATATTAAAATAGTCCCTGCTTCTGTTCAGTTCTTTAAAAGAGATAGTTCGGTTATCTGCCTGTGCCACTCCGCTAAATCCATCTGTTGCAAAGTCTTTCATTTTTATGTTAATAATGCCGCCTTTGCCTTCGCCACTATTAATGGATGCATCTATCAACTCTATTTTCAGAATGCTTGCAACGGGTATCATTTCAATTTTAGGGTAAACATAATCAGCAGGCTGATCATCAACATAAATAGTAGCCGGGGCTCCTTTGTATATTACATTGTCTTCTTCATCCACTGTAACTCCGGGTAATGTGCGCAACAGATCGAAAATATCTTTTGCTGAATTAGCTTTTGTGTCGTCTATATTAAATACTTTCCTGTCAAACTTTTGCTCCATGTAGCTAGTCTTGCCAATTACAGTGGCTTCTTTCATCTCGCTGGCATTAGGATGAAGTAGTATTTTGTTAAGGTTGATTTTCGAATTACCTGAATAGGTTATTTCAATTCTTTTTTCAGCATAACCAATATACTTTATGAGAACATACATTCCATTCTTATAGGCAATATTCATTAATTTAAATTCCCCGTTTTCATCAGTAAGAGCACCTTTAATTATGGAATCGGTTTTACTTTTGATGGTAACTGTTCCGTATGGCAATTCTTTTTGGGTAGTAGAATCAGCAATGGTACCCGTAATGTCAATTGTTTGAGAGCCTGCCAACAGTGATATAAAAATGAAGAGCAGAGTTAAGAGATAACTTTTCACAGGCTTAATTCATTGGAATTATAAATGCTTTATTCGAATCTATCAGGCAAAGTAAATATATTATATTCGATTTCTAAAGAGCTATTTGATATCTGGTTGGTTTTAGCTAATGGGTGGTAGCTTTGAGTTAATAAGCGGTAATTCTTTCGCTTCTTTTTATTCTTTTATAAATTTCGAAATAGTAACATCTTTTCTGTTTATCAAAATTAAACAATTATCTAATTTCGCATTGTTATTTACCTGATAAAATTTTTATCATAATGCTTAATGTTGTTAACTGCATTGGATTTGTTGATTCAAAATCAATATAATTGTTAGGGATTTTTCTGATATAGATTATTAAAGTTGTGGAATTAAGGAAATCGGATATGAAACTTTAAAGGATATTTTATATAATTAGTTTTAAAAAAAATATATCTTTGTAACAAATAAAACACATTATTAATATTAACAAAAAAATATGAAAAAAATTACTTTTATAATGCTAGTTCTGATGCTTATCGGAAGCATGTCATTTAGTCAAAAAAAGTCAGTGAATTTAATAAAGCATAGCGTAATTTCAACAAAGCAAGTATCATTGCAAAAGCATTTATCTACTGAATGCGATACCTTAGTTCCGCCTACTTTTGGTACGACTTGCTATAATGATAGTATAACATATTATGGCATCACTGGAGAAATGGGATATGTTACAGGTAATGATCAATATAGTGATCTGGAAGATGCACAGAAATATTATTGTGCTAACGGCGGTACAATTTCAGTTGTTATTGTAGGCGAAATAGCTATTCAATCAGGTACTCCTGCAGCTAATACTTTTGTAAACATTTATAGCGTTGATCCAATCTCACAGGGACCATTAACTTTGCTCGGGACTAGTGATCCTATTCCTGTAAGTGCTATTGATACAGTTGTTACTTATACATTTTCAACTCCCGTTACCGTAACCGATTCATTTTTTGTCAGCGTTGTATTACCTCAGGCAACCAATGATACTGTAGTTGTATTATCTACACCTGCCGATTGCAACAACGGTGATTCGCTTTCATGGGAAATGCAGAGTGATGGTGTCACTTGGTTTTCTTTTCCAAATCCTGGCAATTTCGGTTCTGGTTTTAACCCCGAGTTGATAATATATCCTGTGCTTTGTACAACTACAGTGGGAGTACAGGATTATTCAGCTAATAATATTATAAGTATCTATCCTAATCCATCAACTGATATTATAAATGTTACATCTGACCAAAACATTGAAACTGTTAAAATAATCAACACTATAGGTCAGACTGTTTTTGAAAGTAATATTGGTTCAGGATATACTCAAATAAACACATCTGAATACAAAGCAGGTATTTATTTTATACAAGTGAAGAACAAAGTGGGGATAATAACAAAACAGTTGAATGTTATTAAATAAAATGAGGTTTTTTATTAGAAAAGAGGAGCAAAATTGTTCCTCTTTTTTTTATTTACTAAACTGAAAATAATGGAACTTAAGGTCGTTTGAGCATAATCGATATTTTGTTGATATAAACAATAATTTATTTGTTATGTTTGTATAACAACAGTTATTAATCTATCGCAGGTTATGGTGCAAGTACCCCATTTTTCCAACAAGGAAAAATTAAACTGTTTTTTGATTTCATAAATTCAATAGTTTGTTTAAGGTTATGTTAAAATAAAAAATAATTCATCGTGAATGTGCTCGACACGTTATTCGTTTTACACTGCCGAAATTCATGAATGTTTCATTCTTCTTTGTTTGCATAAATCTTAAATCTAAACATTTTAGTATTTTTCTCAATTCGCACATTTTTATCGACCCCTTAAAATATGATAATATATCTGACATATGTGCATATTTGTCTAAATCCATTAAGTATTTTAAAAAATAAGTGGTTTTACCTATTGACATTTGTTATTCAATTTTGTACATTTGGTAAAATTTATATAAATAAAAAAGATATCATATGAAAACAAAATCCACTATTAAATTTGCTTCACCAGTATTTATTATGCAATTTGTAGTATTGATACATACTTGGTTGACCTGTACAATCAATCCAAAACGATCATCTTTGGTTGCTATTATGGTACTTTCAATGTGCATGGTATCATTCGGAGCTAATCGTTATTCAGTTGCAACCGGCAACTGGTCTTCCACATCAACATGGTCTGCAACTTCCGGAGGAGCTCCGGGTGCATCCGTTCCCACAGCCGGTTATTTTGTTTATATTGAAGGAGGTTATACAGTAACGCTTGACGCCAATGCTCCTGCTGCCGGTGCGCTCCGTTTATTATCCATAAATACAGGAAGTGAATTAAAAACAACAGCTGCCTATACAGTAAATGCCACAACGATAACGGTAAATGGATATTATTTTAATGGAAGTACCGGTACAATAACCGGAACAATGTCGGTAAACAACGGAGCAACATATGAGCATGCTGTTGATAACGCAA
>JBEKEO010000176.1:0-6610 GCA_050013795.1 Bacteroidales bacterium | reverse complement strand
ATTGAAAAGCAGATTAAAAGAGCAAATTATTAAATATCTTAATCTGCTTGAAATTTCACCGGAAGATATAAAAGATGATGAACCTTTTTTTGGAGGCAAATTGGGTCTTGATTCGATAGACTCGCTAGAACTGATTATTTTACTTGAAAGGGAATATGGTATTAAAATTAATAGCACGGCAGAAGGACGGAAAGTGTTAATTGATGTCAACACTATGGCTGATTATATTATTGAGAACACTAAAAAACAAACTTAATGAAGAATGTTTTTATTACCGGAATGGGAATAATTTCATCTTTAGGTAAAAATGTAAATGAAAATTTAACCAATCTGCAACACGGTAATTCAGGTATTAGAAAATCAATATTTTTTGAATCAAAATATGCTTCTGTTTTTTCCTTCGGAGAAGTAAATGATTCAAACAAAAATCTTCAGGATCAATTAGGATTATCGCACGAAAAAGGCTTAACGCGCACAACTTTATTTGCTTTTAAAGCTTTTGATGAAGCGGCAAAAGATGCTAATTTATCAGAAGAAGAAATCTCTTCTTTCGATACTGCTTTTATCTCTGCAAGTACAGTTGGAGGAATGTGTGCACATGATCAGTTATATAAAGATGCTAATATGCAATCCGAATCTTCCGATTTTTTGCCATACTATCATTTCAGCGCACATACTTTGCAATTGATAAAGAAATATAATATTAAGGGTATTACAAATACATTTAATACGGCATGTTCTTCATCAGCTAATGCAATTATGTATGGATCAAGACTTATTAAGTCAGGGATTGTTAAAAGGGCAATCGTAGGTGGAACAGACAGCCTTTCGAAATATACAGTTAATGGATTCAACGCTTTAAAAATATTATCCGATTCGTATTGTCAGCCTTTCGATGAATATCGCAAAGGACTTAGTCTTGGAGAAGGAGCGGCATACTTGGTATTAGAATCTGAAGAAATATGTTCAAGCAAAAAAAAATATGCTCAAGTTTCGGGATATGGTAATTCGAACGATGCATTCCATCCATCAACATTATCCGATGATGCTATAGGCATCACAAACGCAATTACTAAAGCTCTCGTATCAGCAAAACTTGAATCAAGTAAGATCGACTATATTAATGCTCACGGCACAGGTACTGAAAACAATGATCTTGTTGAATTAAGAGGATTCTCAAAAATATTTAAGATCATACCTCCTTATAATTCTACAAAATCATATACTGGTCATACTCTTGGTGCTGCCGGTGCAATAGAAGCTGTTTTTAGTATTTTAAGTATATGCAACAAGGAGTTATATCCAAGCTTAAACTGGAACACACCTATTGCACCCTTTAACACTGCTCCGATTAAATATTACCAAAAAAATATCAACATTAATCATGTATTATCAAATTCCTTTGGATTTGGAGGAAATTGTACGTCTTTAATTTTTTCAAAAATATAATATCATGTTTATCAAAGACCTATCTTGCATTTCGCCACAATATTCTTATGATTTAGGCATTTTTGAAAATAAAATAAAAAATAATACAGGAAATAAATTCATTGCAATAGAGCCTGATTACTCAAATTTAATCCCTTCAAATCTTCTCAGGCGAATGGGAAAAGCTACCAGAATGGGTATTGGTACCGGACAACAATTATTAAAAAAATCACATAAAGTCGAAGGAATTATTATTGGAACTGCAACCGGTGGGTTGGAAGATAGCATGAAATTTATAAATCAAATAGAATTATTTCAGGAAGGCTCTCTTACTCCCACTAACTTTATTCAAAGCACACCTAACTCTGTTGCAGGACTTCTTTCAATTATGAATGATAATTCGGGATATAACGCCACTCATGTTCATAACGGACTTGCTTTCGAAAACGCTTTACTCGACACTAAACTTCATCTCGAAGAAAATGAAATCTCTTCTATATTAACCGGGAATGTTGACGAAATCTCTGATTGGAATTTTAATATTGAATACTTGGCTGGGTATTTTAAAGAAGAGACTGTTAGTACCGAATCCCTTTTAAGTTCAAATACAAAAGGAACTGTGTGTGGTGAAGGGTCTTCAATGTTTATTATAGATTCATCTCCTGCTAATGCTTTATGTCAAATTAAAGACCTTGCTCAATTTTGTAATCCTACCGAATCGGAAATTATTAAAAACATCAAAACATTTCTTAATAGAAATAACCTAAAGCAATCTGATATACAGGCACTGGTATTTGGTCTGAATGGTGATACAAGAACCGATTATTGGTATAATAATGTTTATAATGAATTATTTAAAGATCAGGGAATTTTTACTTTTAAAAATTTAGTCGGAGAATATCCTACAGCCTCTGCATTCGCAGTATTTTTGTCAACTTATATAATTCGGGGTTATACACAACCCGATAATGTGATTTTAAAAGCACCATCAAAGGAAATAAAAAATATATTAATTTACAATCACTACAAAGGCTTGCAACACTCATTAATTCTTTTGAGTGATACTAAGATTAAATTATAATATACTGCTTGAAATCACAATCGAAAGAACTATAAAAAGCTCCTGAATATTGGATTTTGGCAAAACCTCAATTGCAAAAAGATCAAAAACTTTTATTTGCTGAATATCAAGCAAAAAGGATTTGAATATCTATTTTATTTAAAAAAAATACAGGGAATTTTTATAATATTGCACAAATTCAATTTTATAGAATTTTAAATAAATATTGCTTAATTCATTCATACATGATTAGTATAGGAAATCGGGAACTGATCGCAAACGATTATTACAATATCCTTTTTGATAACGAAAAAATTGATATACCAGTTGATGTGCTTAAAAGAGTAGAAAGCAGTCATAATTTTCTTAGTGAATTTTGTAATGATAAAGTTATTTATGGCATTAATACCGGTCTCGGGCCAATGGCTCAATTCACTATTTCGGAAGACGACCGTATTAAGTTTCAATATAACGCTATAAGAAGTCATTGTTCAGGGCTCGGAGAAAGAATTCCTGATATTTATGTAAAAGCGGCAATGGTTACCAGCCTTAATGCATACCTGAAAGGACATTCCGGCATTCACATTGAAGTTGTTGAATTATTAAAAGAGTTCATTAACCGTAATATAATACCTATTGTTCCTGAACACGGCAGCGTGGGCGCCAGCGGCGACCTTGTTCAGTTAGCGCACATTGCACTCACGCTAATCGGCGAAGGGGAAGTTTCGTATAATGAGAAAATAGTATCCACGAAAAAGGTATTGGATGAGAATAATTTAAAACCAATTACAATTCATATAAGGGAAGGGCTTTCTTTAATTAACGGCACTTATATGATGACCGGCATTGGAATTATAAATTTAATCCATGCAAAAAACCTTCTTGATTGGACAGTTGTAGCATCATCATTAATCAATGAGATCATCGAATCGTTTGATGATTATTTTTCGATGGAATTAAATAATATCAAACAGCATATTGGTCAACAGAAAATTGCAGAAACAATTCGATTGTTGCTAAACGACAGCAAGTTGATTCGAAAAAGAGAAGATCATTTCTTCAATAAAAATACTGACGAAAGTTATTTCAAGGACAAAGTCCAGGAATATTACTCTATACGCTGTGTACCTCAAATTCTGGGTCCTATTTATGAAACTTTTAAAAATGCCGAAAGAGTTATTTTAAGCGAAGTGAACTCTTCAAGCGATAACCCTGTTATTGATATTAATTCGAAAAATATTTTTCATGGAGGTAATTTTCACGGAGATTATGTTTCATTCGAAATGGATAAAATAAAAATTGCGACAACAAAATTATCCATGCTTGTTGAACGGCATATCAATTATTTGATGAACAACAAGTTGAATGAAAAACTTCCGCCGTTCCTTAATCTTGGTAAAATAGGCGTCAATTTCGGTATGCAGGGTGTTCAGTTTACAGCTACTTCAACCACTGCCGAGAACCAAACATTGTCTTTCCCGATGTATATTCATAGTATTCCAAATAACAATGACAACCAGGACATAGTGAGCATGGGAACTAATTCGGCATTGTTTGCAAAAAAAGTAATTGAAAATTCGTACCAGGTTCTGGCTATTGAATTGCTGTCGCTGATACAGGCTGTTGATTATCTTGAATGTACTGTTTCTCTTTCTTCGTTCACGAAAAATATTTATTTTGAATTAAGAAAGATCGTTCCCCGTTTTGAAGAAGATACAACGAAAAATAAAGAGGTTACTAATATCAAGGACTTCATTCAGTCACATCCGTTAAATTTCAAATCTGTTTAATAAAAACGAAATATGAGATATGCATTAGTAACCGGGGGGTCCAGGGGTATAGGTAAAGCTGTCTGTATAAAATTGGCTGAAATGGGCTACTATGTGTTGATCAATTATAAATCAAATATAGAGCAAGCAAAGAATACACTGGAAATTATTAAAGAAAACGGATTTAACGGAGAGTTGCTGCCTTTTGATGTTTCCGTGCAGGCAGATGTTGAAAATGCGCTGACTATATGGCAGGAAAATAATAAGAATAGTTATATCGAAATACTTGTGAATAATGCAGGTATCCGCAAGGATACTTTGCTGATGTGGATGGAAAACGAGCATTGGTTCGATGTTATTAATACGAATCTTAATAGTTTCCTATATGTTACAAAATTCTTATTGAAAGATATGCTTGTCAATAAGCATGGACGAATTATTAACATTGTATCATTATCTGGACTAAAAGGATTGCCTGGACAGGTCAATTATTCAGCGGCAAAAGGAGGCGTTATCGCGGCAACAAAAGCACTAGCACAGGAAATAGGCAAGAAAAAAGTTACAGTAAATGCCGTTGCTCCTGGTTTTATTAAAACAGATATGACAAGCGATCTAAATGAAGATGAATTAAAAAAAATGATCCCGCTAAACAGGTTTGGCTTGCCCGAAGAAGTTGCAGATGCTGTTTGTTTCCTCGCTTCTGAAAAAGCATCTTATATTACGGGACAGGTAATTTCTGTTAACGGAGGCATTTATTCTTAATAAAATTTCCTATCATATGAACAGAAGAGTTGTAATCACCGGAATTGGAATTTATTCAACAATTGGAAAAAATCTTGATGAGGTAAAAGATTCTTTATATAACGGGAAGTCGGGAATAGAATTGAACCAGGAAAGAAAATTTTATGGATATCAATCAGGGTTGACAGGAAAAATTGAACAACCTCAGTTAAAAAGCTTGTTGGACAGGCGTTCAAGGGTTAGCATGCCTGAGCAGGCTGAATATGCTTATATGTCAACCAGAGAAGCTTTGAAGATTGCAAATATCAGTCAGGATTATATTGACAAAAATACTGTGGGAATAATTTTCGGTAACGATAGCTCTACACCTGCTGTTATCAGGGCTGTTGATATTATCAGGGAAAAAAGAGATACCGCGATGATAGGTTCCGGTTCTGTATTCCAATCGATGAACTCAACGGTAACAATGAATTTATCCGTAATATTCCGTTTGAAAGGAATAAATTTTACTTTGAGTGGCGCTTGTGCAAGTGGTTCTCATTCCATTGGAATGGGTTTTTTATTAATTAAACATGGTTACCAGGATTGTATAGTTTGCGGAGGAGCACAGGAAATAAATTTGTTTTGTGTAGGCAGTTTTGATACGCTAGGCGCATTTTCAAAACGAGAATCTGAACCGACAAAAGCTTCACGTCCATTTGATAAGAATAGGGACGGACTTGTTCCAAGCGGAGGAGCGGCTACTGTTATTATTGAAAGTTATGAATCGGCTGTTAAAAGAGGCGCTCCTATTTTAGCCGAAGTTTTTGGATATGGATTTTCTTCTGATGGCGTACATATTTCAGTGCCAGATGTTGATGGTCCTAAACGTGCCATACAGATGGCGCTTGAACTTGCTGATATTAAACCCGAAAAGATAGATTATATAAACGCACATGCAACCTCTACTCCTTTGGGCGATACGAATGAAGCAAAAGCAATTGACGCTGTTTTTGGAGACATAAAACCCTTTGTCAGTTCCACAAAATCGATGACAGGGCATGAAATGTGGATGGCGGGATCAAGCGAGGTTGTATATTCAATGTTGATGATGCAACATTCCTTTATAGCTCCAAATATTAATTTTGAAGAACCCGATGAACATACGGCCAAACTAAATATCACCAACAAAAAAATAGATAAAGAAGTGAATGTATTCCTTTCCAATTCTTTTGGTTTTGGGGGAACAAATTCTTCATTAATAATCGGAAAGTTTAAATAATTTTTGTACTTTCGCGGCTTTAAATAAATCACTTAATGCAAAAAGAAGAAATAATTAAAATTATCAACAACTTTTTGGTTGAAGAATTCGAAATTGACGAATCAAAACTAAAACCTGAAGCTTTGCTAAAAGATGACCTTGGTCTTGAAAGTCTTGATTTTGTTGATGTAGCTGTTATCATTGAGAAAGAATTTGGTTTTAAGGTTAAAGGAGAAGACATGGTTAATGTCAGAAACCTTAATGATTTATACGATTATATTTTCAATTATCTCAAAAATAACAAATAACCAATCGGGTGCCTACATGGAGCGGTAAAACCAGGGGTGGAATATCAGGTTACAAATTATTTGT
>JBEKEO010000175.1:0-6624 GCA_050013795.1 Bacteroidales bacterium | reverse complement strand
GATTTTAGCAGATTCTCAAACAGCGGTGACTTTTCTTTTTGGTTCTTTTTCTTTTGGTAGCAGCAAAAGAAAAAGAAAGTTAAGAGTATTAATTTCTTTTAAATGTTCTTTTGGGCAAGTAAAAGAAAAGTGGAAAAGCAGAATAAAGAATGAACTGTAATAATGTAATCTTACTTTCTTTTCATTGCCAAAAGAAAGTAACAAAGAAAAAGCTAGGCAAAACGATGCTTCAGCGCTCCCTGAAATATTGCCGGACTTCTAAACAAAGAATAACAGCCTCTTTGCAGAGTCTGCTTTGTAAGAACTCCTGACAATCTTTCATTCACGCCAGCCCTGACCTCGCCGTTTTGCCGGGCCAACACTCTTTAAACACTATAAAAAAGTGGGATAGAAAAGGAAAATTTGGTGGGGCGGCTACCTGTGCGATGACGGATGGGATGGTCGTAGCACGGATAGCGAAAGCCAGTGCGACAAACGACCATCGCAGGGCTTTTAAATTTTCCTTGACTTTTTGGTTCTTTTGTGTCAAGACAAAAGAACAATTAAATAAGATTATAAACCTTAAATTTAAAATCATGGCAACAACATCCTTCACCACATTTAAATTAACCATCACAGCAGCGCAGCTAAAAACCGCCAATAACATTGCAATTGATATTCCACAACTCCCTGCTCCCGGCAGAGGCTATGCATGGAGCGTGGCTATGGCCGAACTCAGGTTTTTTGCCGGAAATACTGCATTTAGCAGCACCACTCTTTTTATTATAACCGATACTGCCGCTATAGAACAAATGGTATCGGGCGAAATACTTAATTCCTATGCCGATTCCTTTAGCAAATTTATTTCCACAGGCAGTTCCGATACGGCTATTGTTGAAAACAAAAAGCTAACCATAGTTGCCAATGCCAATTCTGCAATGGGCGATGGCTACTGCATTATATACGGCATTGCAAGGAAAATAAAATTATAAATAAAAGGCTCTTCACTTTTTTCATCTATCCCCTATTCGTTTGTTCAAATGTTCAATTGTTCGTTTGTTCATTAAAGTGAAATGAATTTTAATGAATTTGGCAAATACAATATTATTTCTTACCTTTACGGGTTTTAAAACCAATTATTTATGAGAAAAACCAATAGTGTGATTCTAATACTGATAATCATTCTTATGGGTTGCGAAAAGGATAAACTTTGCCAAAAGAATGGGTGGTGTTATAATTCTACTCAGGGTTGTAATTTACCAATGTTCTTTAATAGAAATGGAAGTGTTGATAATTATTTTTTAACGCATACTAGCAATTATAAATGGAATTTCTTTGATCATAAAAATAAGATATGTATTACAAATACAAGTAATAGTATGACTGATAATTATACTATTGTTTCAGTTAAATCATCTGGTGGAATAGGTACTCTTGTATTAAAAAATGATACAGCAACGTTTAATTTTACTGAAGAGAAATAATATTATTTGCTTAATATTTATGAATAAAATTAAAATATAATTTATATGAAAAAACTAATACTCTTTATTGCATTTATAAGCTTTGTAAGCTTTATTAATGCGCAAACCAACGTTAGCGGCGGAATTTATTCCAGCACTGCTTGGACTTTGGCAGGCAGCCCTTACATAATAACTGATAGTGTAGTTGTGTTTCCGGGGGTAACACTTACTATTCAGCCGGGAGTAACTGTGAAGTTTGATAACACTACGTTGATTGAAGTAAGAGGAAATATCATTGCATTAGGAACCAGTGCCGACTCTATCACTTTTACAAGTAATGCAGCTTCTCCTACTCCGGGAATTTATAAAGGTATATTTAATTATTATTATGACTCATTAGCTAATAAATACAGTTATTGCAATTTCAAATATGCAACTTACGGAATAGGAGACTGGAGTAGTTATGACAATTTGGTTATTAAACATTCAAATTTTTATAATAATCTTAACGGTTTAATAGGTGAAAGCAGAATTGGTATTGTAGACACTTGTAATTTTTTTAACAATATTGAATATGGTGCTAATGAGGTGTATATGACGAATTTTAATTATTGTAATTTTTACAATAATCATACTGCCGGAATTTGGATTGCTGAAGGTGTCAAACTCAATAATTGCAATTTCAATAATAATGGCACAGGAGTTACAGGTATGTCGACAACAGATATAATTAATTGCAATATTTATAATAATGATACTGGTTTATATAAACAATCTGGTGGGAGAACTAAGATTTTCAATACGCATATTTATTCAAATTCAGTGGAAGGTATTGAGTTTTCTATGAATAGTCTTGGTGAGGATAGTATTTTAAATTGTCAAATCGTAAATAATGGAATAGGGTTAAAATATTCTATACTTGGAGGCGTATTATCTTTGGATATTATAAAATATAATGTAATAGATAGTAATAATATTGGAATATTACTTGGAGTATATGATAGTTGCCATTTAGTTTGTAATAAAATATGTAATAACACTACTTATGATTTAAAATATCTTTCCACAGCAAACATAAGCCTTCCCGGCAATTACTGGTGCACTGCCGATTCGGCTTCTACCGAATTAGTAATCTATGATGGTTATGATAATGCCAGTTATGGTCTTGTTTCTTTTATGCCAATTGATACTTTTGGATGTTATTTAACTTATGGAATATATGAACCAATAAGTGCTAAAGAAAACAATATTCAAATTTACCCTAACCCTACAATTGATAATATAATTATTGAATCTCTGCAAAAATCAGCTATAGAAATTTTAAACATACAAGGACAGCTAATAAAAACCCTTGCAACAACAGGCAATAAAACAAATATTGATGTTTCAGCATTTCCTAGCGGGGTGTATGTTGTTCAAGTTAAAAGTGAGAAAGTTTATAAAGTTGGAAAGTTTGTAAAAGAGTAATGAGTCTTGAGTAATGAGTTAGGAGTAAAATATTGAAATAAAAAAACTCCCGACTCCCAACTCATAACTCCCAACTAAACTGTGAAGAAATTTATTAAGGAGCAGAATATTAAAGTGTAAGGCAACGAATAAAAAAAATTAACGTCTATAAAACAAAGCAAATAAATATTTATCTTTGATTTTGTAAAAACAAGTAAAATGAAAAATTTACTTAAAAAATCCCTTTCCGCTATTATAGCAATATGGGTAATTATTATGCTGACTATAGCCGGCAATACACAGGGGCAATCACTTTCGGTTGTTATTTTTGCTGATTCTGTTTTATGTTACGGGATGCACGACGGAACTGTTACAGCAACTGCCAGCGCAGGAACTCTGCCTTATTCCTATTTATGGAGTTCAGCACAAACTACTGCAGTAATTTCAGGAATGCCTGCCGGAACATACACCGTTACAGTTACCGATGGAGCTGCCAATACTGCTACTGCATCAGCAACGGTTTATCAGCCGGCACAACTCGGCTTAACTTTAACTGCAGATTCAGTTAGATGTTTTGGCGACACTTCTTCCATTATGTCAATTGTTACAGGCGGAACTTCTTCCTATCATTATATTTGGTCAGATACACGAACCAGCCCGAATTTAACAGGTGTTGTTGCTGGCATATATACGGTTACAGTTACCGATCATGATGGTTGTACTGCTGTTGGAAGCGCCCAGGTACTTCAACCAACTCAGTTAAATTGTATTGTTGCTACCGGCGGTACTGATACTATCATAACGTGCAGTGATATTGGTTCTATTGCGTTAAATGTTGTTGGGGGGACATACCCCTGGAGCTATCACTGGAGTAATAGCGACAGTACTCAGAATATTATGAATCTTTCCGGCGGTGTTTATACCATCACTATTACCGACCATAATGGTTGTACCATTATTCGCTCTTTTTTCATTTCCCAGCCTTCTCCTATGGATGTTCATATTGACAGCCTTAATGCCCTGTGCCCGGATTCCTGCGATGGTGAAATTACTTCAGCAATTACAGGCGGTACACCTTTCTCCAGTGGAAACTATCATTATATATGGAGCAACGGGCAAACTACTGAGAATATTGACAATTTATGCCCCGGCATTTATGACCTTACTGTTACCGATTCTATGGGATGCGTGATAGTAAAAAGTATTACAGTTAGTGTTAAGATTAACGCATATTTTATTATATATCCTGATTCAACAACACCGCATCATTACTATATTGCAAATGCATCAACGGGTTTCCAGTCAATAATATCTTATTTTTGGAGTTGGGGCGATGGCACTTACGATACTATTGCTTATCCATCGCATACCTATAGTGCAGCAGGGAATTACAAAATTTGTCTTACTGTCAGCAACGGCATGTGCACCAGTACCTATTGCGATTCTTCATATCTAAGCAAATCTCCAAACTCTATCATATCTGTAACAGTAATTCCGGGAACCACAGGAATTAGTGTAAATGAATTAGCTGACCGGATAAATGTTTATCCAAATCCAACTACCGGTAATTTGCAAATACAAACGTCTATGCAAATTAAAAACATAGAAATAACAGATATTACAGGCCGACTGCTTTACACAACCTCTGTCAAAACCATTGATTGCAGCAACTTTGCCAGAGGTGTATACTTTATTAGAGCGACAACCGAAAAAGGAATTGCTGTAAAGAAATTTATTAAAGAATAAAGGTTTATTAATATTTCATTTTTAATTAAACCCGGTGAAAATATTCATCGGTTTTTTATTTATTGTTTTTAGTCTAAAAATTCTTCTTGGTAATTCCACTTAGTAAAACTCGTATTTTCTCCTAAGCTTATAAATGTTTTTTTGCCTGAATAAAAATTATTTTCTTTTCTAATGCAGAAAACAAACAAAATTCAACAATCTCTTGCATTGCTTATGTTATAAGGCTTTCCAGGCGATCAATAAATGAATGGTATACATATATGGTACAATAATTTATTAAAAAAAAGAATTAACAATTCCCTGAATATATATTTGTTAACAAAATATATCAATTAAATTCATTAAATTTACATCGTTGTTATTGCAGTGTAAACAGCATTCTGAACCACATAACTGAATGCTTTTATTTTATCAAAATATTTATGCTACGAAAGCTTTTTTTGTCTTTTGAGTGCATGTTATTTTTTACGGCAGGTAATATCTACGCGCAGGATATTCATTTTTCTCAATATTATGCAAACCCTATTTATTTAAATCCTGCCTATGCCGGAAATCCAGTATGCCCCAGGTTAATATTGAATTACAGGAACCAATGGCCTGCCATACCCGGGCAATATATTTCATACAGCGCTTCTTACGATCAGCATGTTGATTTTCTTTCAGGAGGAGTAGGGCTAATGTTCAATGCCGATAATGCAGGGCAGGGAACTCTTAATACAACAATAATTAGCGGAATGTATTCTTATAAAATGTCAGTTAGCAGGTTAATTTCTATCAACATGGCGTTTCAGGCATCGTACATTCAGAGCAAATTAGATTGGAGCAAACTGACTTTTAATGATATGTTAAGTCCGAAAGATGGATTTATATATAATACAAATGAAAAACAACCTCAAAACTTAGTGGTTGGAGTTCCTGATTTTTCTGCTGGTGGTTTGGTCTATGGTGAAAGTTTTTATGCAGGTGTGGCTATACATCATCTTACACAGCCAAGTGAAGCTTTTCTTGGCACTGGTAAGCTGCCTATAGAATACACGGTTCATGCAGGCGGAATAATTGATCTGAATAAACATGGAAAAAGAAGACGAATTGAAGATCCGACTTTTTCACCGAATATCCTTATTATGAAACAGCTGAATTCTGAAGAAATTAATTACGGCTTATATTTTAATAAATATCCTCTCGTTAGTGGAATTTGGTTCAGGCAAAGTTTTCAAAATCCAGATGCTTTTATTGCGTTATTAGGTTTTCAAACAATTTTTTTTAAAGTGGGATACAGTTATGATGTTACTGTTTCAAGGTTGAGCGCTGTTTCGGGTGGAGCGCACGAATTATCTATGGGTTTTCAATTTAGCTGCAAACCAAAAAGAAAACGTATGAGGGCAATAAATTGTCCTGTATTTTAGTTTATTATTATGATAATTTGCATAAATAATTTATTTAAAAAGTTGATTAATAAATTTTCCGGGTTACTGTAACCTTATTGCATTAAAATTGTATAAAGTTGTACATTTCTGATACTTTTTAATAAATAACAAAAAAAAATATTTGTTGTTATAAAAAAAATATTTGTAATATTGTAACATCTAAAAAGCATTTATTTGAAAAAGGCTTATATGATTAAATTAAAAAAAATATTCCTGACCATCTTTATATTAGCTTCGGCAGGGATAACGGCATATTCTCAGGATCCGCATTTTTCTCAATTTTATGCAAATCCACTTTATCTTAATCCCGCTTTTGCAGGTTCTTCTGTATGTCCGCGTTTGATTTTAAATTTTCGCGATCAATGGCCGAATATTCCCGGCACATTCGTTTCATATAGTGCATCATACGACAGATATGTTGATAACCTGTCTGGTGGTTTAGGTTTGATAGCCACAGCTGACAATGCTGGTGATGGCACACTTAATACCGAGATGATAAGCGCTATATATTCTTATCATTTAAAGGTGAGCAGAACATTTTCTATAAATGCTGGATTTCAGGC
>JBEKEO010000174.1:0-6637 GCA_050013795.1 Bacteroidales bacterium | reverse complement strand
CTTTAAATAATAATTTACTGCTAAATAAATCCACTTCATAAATACCATCAGTGCATGCAACTATTAATTTATCTTTTGAAGGATTTTTATAATTCTTTACAACTAATAAATCCCATGAATGTGTTTTTATGCCTTCAATGGGTTTAAATCGTGAGATATCAACATTAAATTCATTTTCTGATACAGTATATTTTTCGGAAGAAAGGTCAAGGTAAAAAACTCCCTGCCAGGTCACGACAAACATTTTATTTTTGAACCTTACCGCAGAAAGTACAGCTCCTTTAAGTCCCATATCATCGTTCCATGTACTTAATGGAGATGAAATGTCAACACGCGATATACCATTATTAAGAGAAATCCATAATGCATTTTGAGAGTCCTGACCTAAATTGTTGTGCGATTCATTTTGAATGCCGGTTTTTTTATTCAGTATCTGGACTAAATTTCCTTCACTGTCAACAATGGCTGTTCCGCCTCTTAATGTCGCGAAAGCATAATCTCCGTTTGAAAGAACTGTGCTGTTAAGCAACTGGTTATTTGAAATGAAATAATCTGCCTGGTTGTAAAACCTGTAAATCTCAGGATAAATATTTTTCTTCAGTTTAAAAGGGTCGCTTATTACATATATTCCACTGTCTCTGCATACAACAAGCATTTTATTGTCCTTAAAAGGTAATATGTTTTGAATAGGCTTATCTGAAAAATATTCTCCACTATTCATCTTGATAAGAGTATCGCCCATAAGCATATTAAGGCCAATGTTATTCTGCCATACCAGAACATTATCATGCAATTTAAAGCAAGCGCTTGGATTAGTAAGATGCCATGACCTTAAAGTTTTGCTATCCCACCTATAGAGTTTCCCGCCTGCAATAAAATATACACCGGATTTTATAGCATATAGATTTCTTACATGGTTAAATTTCCTTTCGTTGGGAGGGAAATAATTTAACAGGGAGTGATATTGTAAATTTCCATTCTTTGTTGGAGCTAAATAGCCAACTTCCGAACTTGACCCGACAAATATCTTGTCATCCTTATCAATAGCAACCCCAAACACTGTATAATCATTTGCAATTTTAATTGTTTTCCAGTGAATGCCGTCAAATTCCAAAACACCATCTCCATTAGCGAAATAAAGTATGCCTCGACTATCCTGAACAAAACCCCAGTTTTGAGAAAAAGCTTTATATTCGTTTGGAGTATAATTGCGTACAAGTGGCAGTCCTATCTCGTAAAATGATGTGTTTTGCCCATTGTTTATCAAAGGGAATAAAAGCAGTATAAATATTTTGAAAAAGATTTTCATGTTAAACAAATAAAACACATTTCGATGTGTTTTTACAAATATAATATAAATTCTTTAAAGAAAAAGAAGCAAATATTTAAACTCCGTGGTTTTTATCTTAAAGAAATGACTTCGAATTTACAATAGAAATTTTATCGGAAATACAAGCATCATATTCACTGCATAACCTTTCCTTCTTGCCGGCTTCCATTTTGGCAGCGATTTTATTACCCTTAAGGCTTCGTTATCTAGTAATGGATTAATTCCTTTTTTTGTTGAAACATTTAGAACATCGCCATTTTTTGAGATTACACATTGAACAAGTACTATTCCGCTTATGTGTTTTAACCTTGCATCATCGGGATAATGTGTGTTTTGCAACAGATATTTTCTTAGTGCGCTAAACCCACCCGGGAACTCAGGTAATTCGTCAACTTTTGTATATATTTTCCCATTGATTTTACCATTCTCACTTCCTGCTTTTGACGAATCTGCTAGTAATAAGCTGTCGTTTTTAATCGAATCTTCTTTCAAATCGGGCAATTTAACAACTTTCAGCGTATCGTTTACGGGTTTATCAACAACTACAAAGGATTTAATATCTTTTTTTGCAATCTCTTTCTTGGGAGGAGGAGTATTCACTTGCATGGAATCTAACTCTTTCATTGTATTATATTGTTCAAAATCCACCATTTCCTGATACAGTTCATTATTTGCATAATCATTAACTTTCATACTATCAATGTAAACATAAATTGTGACAGAAATAAAAATTAAAAGAGCAAATAACAAACCATAACTTGCGCTTTTGTAATACCTGCTTCTTAAAACATAAGCACCATAAGATTTATTCCTATGTTCAAATACTATGTCGTCCAGATTATCCATTAAATTCTATTGACAGCAAACTCGCCAGCAGGGTTTTTATTGCTCTGATTTTATAATTGAATGCAAAGATATTCTGTTTTTTTTATCTGTATTTTCTTGTACTTAAGAATCAGTTAATATTAATTTGACAGATACTACTTCAGGCCTGTTGCCAATGCGGATAGGTGGCCCCCATGTACCGAAACCGCTTGATATATAAAAGTGTGTGTTGCCTTTCTTCTTGTATCCACGGCTGATTTCAAATATTGCTTTTGTAATTAAGTGCAAAGGCCATACCTGTCCGTGATGTGTATGCCCTGATAACTGAAAGTCAACGCCGCACTCAACAGCTTTTTCAAGATGGAAGGGTTGATGATCGAGGAGAATGAGTGGATAGGAGGCATCAATATCTTTAAGCAGCTCTTTCAGTACTTTTCTTTTACCATTGGTAAACCTGCTGATGTCGTGATCGTATCTCCCTGCCAGATAAAAGGCATCTGCAATCTTTAGCACTTCATCTTTCAATACTCTAATCCCAAGCGATTCTATATATTTTATTGATTTCTCTATGCCCCCGATATATTCATGATTACCTGTAATGGCATATATGCCAAGGGGCGCTTTTATCCTCCTGAAAGGTTCGCCTAAATTGTATTTAATGATCGGATCAATAACTTCATCCAGCATATCGCCGGCTATCAATACAATGTCAGGCCTTAAGCGAATGATGGTTTTAACTAACCGGAATATCATTTTGCGCTTAACCAGCATCCCCATGTGAATATCGGAAACTGCCACGATCTTCAATTCCTTTATGCTTCCTGCTTTCTTAGGAATCCGGATATTCAAGCGTTTTATGACAGGGGTGCGCGCATTGATAAAGCCTGCAAAAACAGCCAGTAACACTATGACTGCAACACTTAAAGCAGTTATAGGTTTTAAATTTATATCGGGTAGGAAATGGAAAAGGTAATCCAGCAGCCTGATAAGATCAATTAAAATAATGAAAAGGAAAAAATAAAACATGGCCAATAACCATATTGAACCTATCCATGTAAAAGGTTCGGAAAGCTTTACCCATCTTGTTCTTTCAAGAAAACGACTTAAAATATATGAAACAAATACAATAGAGCAAACAGAAATGTAAATGATTTTTATGGTTTGTATGTCTGGTAATGCCTGCCATCCACGAATAAAGACATAATAATTCAGTAAAAAGTAAAGACTGAATACTGTTGAAAGAAATATGATAAAGGCTTTTTTATTCATGCTTTATATAAGGGTTATACAACATACGCGATAATCTTAGATATTATTATAGTCCCGTTAGGGACATCATCTTGGTAGAAATATATCACACATAATTATTCTAAATCCCGTAGGGATGATATTATTTCGTGCCTATGGCACTCATTCAATTTGGTAGTTCTTTGTTCTACCAATATATCATGCCTGCGGCATTGATTATTCATGTTCCACATTATTTCTTCAGTTCTTTACCCACGCTCCAAGCCTTTGCAAAGCATTCCCCAATTGTCCAGTAGGTAGAATCATGAAAGGAGAACAATATCGGCTGTATCTTCTTAAGGTCGGCTTTGCAGTCGGTCATATATTGTTCATCACACCATGTATTCACTATTTTACCAATGAATATATCATGATTACGTGAATCAATCGTTTCAATAAGTTCGCATTCCATATTGGCAGCACACTCCTCTATCATGGGAACATTGCCAAGCTTACCATAAAACGATTTGAACAGTGTCGATTTATCCGTATTCTTCCCCGAATACAGACCGCAATAATCTGTTTCCTTCACAAGGCTTGCAGAAGGAATGTTAATACTGAATGACTTGTTTTCTATGATGCCTTTGTTGGTGTAGTGCGATTTGTTCATGCCGATATACAGGCTGTCCATGCCCATGATACCGCCCCATGCAATGGTAATGTAATTGGGTTTGCCGTCAACATTAGCACCAACAATTACTGTTAATGTCGGATAGTAGAAATTCTTTACACCCAGATCTTTTTTCATAACTTATGATTTGTAAACATGTTTTTTAACGCAAAGGTCGCAAAGGTTATCGCAGAGTTCGCAAAGGAAAAATCTTCTCTGCGTTCGGAGTTTATCCCGATTAAATCGGGACGTTTCTTTTCTTTGCGCTCTTTGCGGTTAATTATTGATTAGTTATTCTTCAATCAAGTATGATTTCTATTTCATTTTTGTCAATTCTTCGCTTACCTCCCACAGTTTCTTCTGTACATCAGCATCGTAGGAAACAGCCATTGACTTTATTTCCTTTTTGTCCTTGAAATATTTTCCTGTTACTCCTTCAACTTCGGGTGATGATGCCAGCCAGATGATAGTTTCTGCGCCTTTCTCTGCTGAGCGTAACAAAGGAGTGAACGTCTTCCAAATAAATCCAAAGAAGCCTTTCATGTCTCCTGCAAAGCCCGTCCTTACTCCTCCGGGGTGAAGGCAGTTGACTGTAATATTTGTTCCTTTTAGCCTGTCAGCAAGGTCATAAGTGAAAATGATATTGGCCAGCTTCGACTGACCATAGGCTTTCCATGAACTATACTTTTTTTCAAGCTGAAGATCATCAAAATAAATATTTCCCATCCTCGATGCTTCCGATGCCGTGCTTACTATCCTTGCCTTTGGTGCAGCTTTAAGGTTATCAAGTAAAAGATTGGTGAGAAGGAAATAAGCAAGGTGGTTCACTGCAAAAGTGGTTTCGAAACCATCAACTGTAACTGTCCTGGTTGGGTTTATAGCGCCTGCATTGTTTACCAAAACATCTATAACCGGATATTTAGCTTTTATTTCCCCTGCAAGACGGCGTATATCCGCCTGAGATGACAGGTCGGCGACAAAAAGTCGGATATCCTTGTTTCCTGTCTTTTCTGTAATGGCTAATATAGCGGCTTCGCCTTTTACCCTGTTTCTGCATACAAATCCTATAGTGGCACCCATACCTGCCAAAGCTGCTGCAGTGGCTAACCCCATGCCCGATGTTGCTCCAGTTATAATGCAAATTTTGTTTTTCATATTCATATTGTTTTAGAAAGGCAAATTTACTACATTGCAGTTAACAGGTCAATTATGAAATGTTATTAGATGTTAAAAGGGAAGGGAGTGACTAAAGTGCCTAAAGTTGGAAGTGCCTAGAGTTTGATGTGAAAAGTTGGCAGTGGGCAAGTAGTTTATATTAATGCCAATGAAACAATGATAAGTTGGCTGCAGTTTATTTAGAAATTAAAGGATACGGGTCTTTATTTTTATTTAAGTTAATCGTGTCGAACATACTGCCATATTTTTTATCAAACTCGTCTTTAGTCATCATTTGTAATTGATACTCCTTCTCACTTGTAGAATGCAATTTGTCTTTATGTAATGTTAATTTTCCGTTATCGAAATTCCATGTGCCTTGAGCAAAAGTACCGTCTTTATATACTATTTTATAAAACTTCTCTTCAAATAACCAAAATTCCAAGTCTTCATTTTTCCAATGCATGATTATTTTTCCTTTTCCTACCACCGTGTCTCGCGGTTCCTGTCTTAGAGAGGATTGTCTTGAATTATTTACTGATTCACGATTCCAGCCACACTTTGTCCTGTCGTATAAATGAGCGAATGAATTTAAATACAGTACAAAAAACAGGATAGTGAATAAAGTAATTTTGTTCATGTCGAAGTGTTTTTATTATATTAAACAAATGTAGTTTATAATTATATATTGAATTACTCTAATAAATTGCAGCCAATGATTGTATTACTCCATTAGAGTCATTCCAACTTTAATTCTCCCATAAATTTACCACTTTCTCCTTCATCCTTAAAACAATTTCCCCGTTTATTTTAGCATTTCCCTCAACTTTCATCCCAAATAAGCCACAAGTCCCAATAACCAAAATCAAAGTCCTACGAATCCTGCCTGTCATTAAGCTTGTCAAATGTAAAGTCACAAGAATACACTCATTAATCATGGCATTTGAGACTTAAATCTTGAAACTTGGGACTTGCATCTTACTATTTATTACTATCCTTTTAGCTTTTCCCCCGCTTTTCATAACACTTGCACCAACTCTCCACCGACTACTCACTTCTCTGTAGAGAGAACTCACTTCTCTGTAGAGAGTATTCACTTCTCTGTAGAGAGTATTCACTTCTCTCTAGAGACTACTCACTTCTCTGTAGAGAGTATTCACTTCTCTCTAGAGACAATTCACTTCTCTGTAGAGAGTACTCACTTCTCTGTGGAGAGAACTCACTTCTCTGTAGAGAGAACTCACTTCTCTATGGAGAGTACTCACTACTCAATACTAATTACTCACTACTACCTACAGAACAACCACATAAATCCAGCCATTCCAGTTGTATGGATCGGGAGAAGCGAAGTAGAAAACAGGATGCTTTGCGTCGCTCAATGGCAATACGGTGGCTTTTTTCATTTTCGCCGCATCATCCTCCGATTTAGG
>JBEKEO010000173.1:0-6637 GCA_050013795.1 Bacteroidales bacterium | reverse complement strand
CCTATGCGCCCGACACATTTATCGTTTTTAAATGCAAGGAAGAAACAGGCGTTGCAAAATTCAAAAGCAGGGTTAGCGGGCAGCAAAGACTTGATCTCAGAATCCTTTATGGGAGGTACCCAGTATTTATTATCCCTGTATAGTTCAAACTGGAAATTGACAAACTGCTTGATATCTCGCTTACTGCTGACTTCCTTTATGATAACTGACATAGAAGCGGTTTTATTCAAAAAGGATACAGAATCCTTTTAAATTTTGACAAATATAAACAAACGTAATTAAAAAATGACTTTATAGTGACAGGTCGTACTAACTGATGGTTAATTGCAGGAAATTTTAAGATATTATATTATTTTGTTTAAAATAATAAAGCACAAGGGAATCAAACAATTTATTGTAAGGACTTATTTAACAAAATTATTATCTTTCCATTCTCCTTTTACCGCAGTTCCGTTGGAATAAGTATATGTTCCCTTGCCGTTCATTTTATTATTCTTCCATTCTCCTTCGTACTTCGAACCATCAGTCAAAAACATAGTGCCTTGTCCCTGTATGATATTATTTTTAAACTGTCCTTTATATTTTTTCCCGTCAGCATAAAGAAAGGTTCCCGTACCATTCATTTTATTATATTTCCATTCTCCATTATACATCGAACTATCGGCAAAAATCATAGTGCCTTTTCCTTGTATCATGCTGTGTTTAAATTGTCCATCGTATTTCATCCCATCAGCAGAGCGAAAGGTTCCTTTACCATTCATTTTATTATTCTTCCATTCGCCGGTGCATACATCGCCATTTGCAAAATAAAATGAACCTTTTCCTTTAATCCTGTCGTTCTTCCACTCCCCCGTGTATTTGCAGCCTTTCCATTTCCCTTTATTGAAAGTAAATGTTCCCTTACCGTTTATCATGAAGTTTTTAAAACTGCCTTCGTATTTATTTCCATTCCTGTATTGATACGTACCATTTCCTTTTTTGCAATTACCATCAACACACTTGCCCAAAAAGCAGCCTTGAGTGAATAACTGTAGGATAAGTAAAATAGAGATGGTTATGGTACATTTCATTTTATAAAAGTAAATATTTTGATTTAAGTTTTATACAATTATTTATTTAAATTTTGTTCTATATCCAATACTTGTTAAACTTATTCTGTTAATTTTGCAACACTAAAATTTTTATAATGTTAAATGTAAAGAAATCACAATTATTCTCTGCCGGTCTGGGTTTATGGGCAGAGAAAGATTTTAAAAGAGGCGAAATCATTGTTAAATATGATGGGGAGAAGATTACATGGAAAGAATGCGAAAGGCGGAACTTGAAGCAGGAAGGCTATGGTTGTTATTACTTATATATCAATAAAAGAAATTGCATTGACGCCCAGTATTCAATGTGGGCTCAAGGCCGCTATGCTAATGATGCAGCTGGTTTGCATCGAATAGAAGGATTAAGGAACAATGCAAGATATGAAATTCGAAAAGGAGAAGCATACATTATTGCTTCGCGAAACATAAAGGTCGGAGAAGAAGTTTTTGTTTCATACGGGAAATCATATTGGAATACTCTTAAGAAAGAGATGATGAATTAAGTTTTAATGAAGTAGTGTGAAAAGCTCTTTAATATTTATGAATCAAACCTCCATTTAAATAAGTCTCAATGAATATATTTCATAAATACATACTTGTTTTCCTTTTATTCCCTTTGTTCAGTTTTTCGCAAAGCGATACAACAGGTAAAGTTAAATATACCGGTGATTATCTGTTTAATGAAGGTATTTACAAATCATTCCTTGAATTTAAAACCGACAATCCTTCCATTACAAAATTCACTGTAAAGAAGCCTACTCCGCTCGCAGATCCGAATTTTACCATACTTAATTATCAATGCCCGGATTCTTCGACAGCTAATGGTGAATGCGAGATGAAGAACTGCTGGGGATATTGTTACCGTGGTGAAATATATATATCACATTTATATCATTCTTATTTTTTCAAGCTTTTAGTGATAGGTTCAGTATGTCATTTTGCGGGACTTGCTGTTACAGGCTCATCAACTCCCATGAGTGATATACATGAAGGTTTTGGCGCTGCCAATAAATATCAGCAGTTTTTCTTTGACTTTGATACCGGTGAAATGCTTCCTTTTAACTACAAGTATTTTTCTGCTTTCCTGCAACAGCATGATAATGCGCTTTCTCAGCAACTCGAGAATGAAAGCAATAAAAGGAAAGTGATATTTAAATATCTGTTAAAGTATAATGCCAAGCACCCTATCTGGTTCAAATCATAGGTCGTAATGCCTGTTATCAAAGGTGCTTTTTATCTCGAAGAAAATATAATTGGTATTCTTTGTTTCAATTACTGATTTCTGCGTACGGTAAATATAACCTAGTTCTATCCTGAGGTTCAAGCGGGGATAAATCAAGTAAGAAACTTTTGGACTGATATAATCAACAGTAGTTTTAATTCCCTGCCCGACTTTATTTCCAAATTCTTTTACTACAATATTATTTTCATTGGGAAGATAAGCGTCAAAGGTGGATTTATAAATGTCCTGTCCGAAATGCGTTCCATTTGAATCAAGGCCGGTTAAATAATGAAGATATTCTATTTCAAAATACCATTTCTTATGCGTGTATTTCAGGAATGAAACGCTTTCCCAGAAGTTGGCCCCTAGAGGATCTGCAAGGGGTTCGTTGAAATTCCCGTAATTTGCAATCACATCACGTTGCGAATAAACATAAGGCCTTACATAATTATATTCTGTCTGGAAATTCAGGAATTTTATTCCGGCAACATTAAAGTATTTATAACCTAACTGAAACGCCTGCTTGTTCATCCATGATCCCCACTGAATAGTTGTATCATGAGGATGAAATGTGTGTGAAAATCCTGCTTTCACATCGCTTGTAACAAAATCATCAATTAATAATTGTCCGTATAATACATGACTTTTACCAATAGTATAGTGTGTGCCAATTCCCATAAAAGCATTATCTGGATTAGGATTAGTGGCATCGCCAAGAGCGAATTCAACAGGTCGGTAGAAGATGATAGGGTTTAAATAATTTACATCGAAACCCCTGTTGGCCCATATAATGGCTTCAAAGAAATTAATATTCAACCTTTTTGTAGCATCCCAGCTAAGAAAATGAAAAGCGCCATATTTATTTTCAGCATTGAACCAATTATCATAACCATCAGTAATATCTTTAAAATTCGTAAAAAGATTTATATATTTTATTTTCCAGATAGTAGTAGTTATCTGGAAGTAAGGATAGTTATATGATGCATCGGACAAAAACAAAGAACGGTAACCATCGCCAAAGAAATGCTTGCCGAAACCACCTTCAAAAACAAAATATTTTCCGACTGACTTAGCAGCATAAAATGAAATGTTTTGGTTGCGAAAACTCCCATCAACAGAATCGGCATAGCCCTGGCCTGGTATTACATAGGTCTTTTCAATATAAGATTGAATGTAATTAGGGAACCACTGTTGATTGAAATTGTATTGAAAGTTAAATGCAAATAAATTATTTCTTTCAGGGTTAAAACAGATCTTGTCATTTACAAGTTTTGCTCCTATAGAATATTCACCTGCCAAACCATTCATGCCGGACTCAAAGCCTATAGCAGCACCAATAAATGGGATAGCACTAAACTGTTTTTTATTTGCAGTATCTTTATTTGCAATAATAAAACTATTAGAATCAGGAAAAATAAGATGAGAATTGTAGTTAATTGACTTTATATCTTGAAGCGTAAAAGGCTTTGCTAATGCGCTATGACCGGAATTAAAATAAAATTGCCTTTCTATAGTGTCGCAAGTTGACTGATAATGCAACAACTGAGAATAAACACAATGATTGAATACACTTGTGCAAACAAGAATAATTAGGAAGCAATATGTAAATCTTTTAATCAATTTGTACTTTTTTAATTCGGTATGGTTAATCAAATATTATTCTTTGTAAATCTTTCTTTGGGAACCTTTGAGATTCTTTGTGAAGCTTTGTGTATAGCTATTCCACAAAGTTTCTCAAAGATGCCACAAAGTTACGCAAAGGTTAAAATCATAATTTCTATATTGAATTAACAGTACTTATTATTCTTTTTAAAAATCAAAATATTCATTCAGCAATGATGTCCTGATACCAATATAAATAAACTTATCACTGCCTGCTTTATATAAATTGTTCTCATTCCTGTAGGTTGCTCCTACAAAAATATTCAGATTAGTTTTAGGATTCATCAGGTAACTAAAGCAAACATCAGCATACTTCATAGTGGTTTTAATTCCCTGTCCGATTTTATTTTCTCTGCTTTGTGAAGCCTGCAGATCGGATGCGAAAATATTTTTACCCCAGTCGGACTTAGCGGTATCACTGCCATAAACAGCATAATTGAGTTGAATCTTTATAAACCATCTCCTGAAATTATATCGTAGAATACCTATCGCTTCCCTGAAATTAGCGCCAAGCGGGTCAGCGAGAGGTTGATTAAAGTGTGTATAGCTTTGCGAAGGACTATCAGCGGAATACATATATGGCTGCGCCTGGTTATATTCAGCCTGCAGGTTCAGGTTACGAATACCAAACATATCAAAACCTTCAGCGCCTACCTGTATTCCATAACGGTTGTGAAAATAACCCATATCAGAAATATGCTTTAAACTGATTTCATCTACAGCAAGCTGACCATAGAAGTGAAGCTTGTTAAATGCTTTATACATCAGGTTCAAACCAAGCAATGTATTGTTCTTTCCGCCAAGTCCATTTTGGGCGGTGTTGCAAAGAATAACAGGGTTATAAGCATTTGGATTGAATCGCTTACCACCCGAATCAGCCACCTGCCATAGAGTTCCTTCAAACAAGGAAATGTCGAGCGCATTGCCTGCATAATAGCTCAGGTAATGAAATGTTCCTGTTTTCTTCTGGTAAGCCCCTGTAATACTATCGTAAGGAAGAACATGATCAACAAAAATATTTTGAAAAGAAGTGTACATGGTTTCGTACTGCCACCTCTTGTAAACAGCAGTGATCTTTAGAAATGCGTAAGGGGAGGAGTAATCGGAAAGCAAAAGGGAACGGTAACCATCGCCAAAGAAATTCTTATCACTGCCGCCTTGAATATTCAGTGAATAGCCTTTGGTGTTTTTAATGGGAGAGTATGAAAGTTTTCCAAAAGCAGTGCCATAATCGTAGGAAGAAGTCTTGAAATTCTTAACGGTAATAAGTCCCGGAACTACACCATACTGCTCAACATAATTGTTCACATAAGGCACAAAGCTCGACTGGCTTTCGTAATAACTTGTTTCGAAATAAAGGTCGCTGCCTATCATTCCTTTCAATTCAAGCCCTCTGGTATTCTGGTGGCAATAATGACTGCTATCACCAACTGTTCGCTGCATGCTGAAATTGAAAAGAGGGTTAACGGCTAGCCAGAAATCTTTATCCTTTACTATGAATAAATCTTCAAAGTGTAACTTACGTCTTAGCCAGCGTAAATGTTTTACATCAGGCATTCCAATTGAACAATACCTGTAATCATCTTTCTGCATTCCTAATGTCCAAGCCCTGTCGGAAGTGTGAAAACGAACAGGAAAGGTATCGAATATACAGAAATTCTTTTTAAGGTAGATATTCTTTTTGAAATCGGGATTGTAATTTGTATTCAGGGGAAAAATCTCCTGACTTCTTACAGACAGCATTACTGAAAGAAAGAAAATCAGGTTGATTATTTTACTACAGGTAAAGCGCAAAAGATAGTCGTTTATATTTCCGCAATAAAAGTACTTAAAAAGATAATAACGGAAATGACAGGTAAAAATACGCCGCTATGTTGGATAAAATAGGGTATAACCAACGTGAGTTATGGGTTATATCAAATTGATAAACTTAAAATCAAAACAGAAATATTTTATAATACTTCATTTCGTTGCTTTTTCAATCTTTGTGAACCTTTGAGATTCTTAGTGAAATATATTCATGAGCACATTAAAATAAAAATATATGCGAATAATCTTTGTGTATAGCTATTCCACAAAGTTGCTCAAAGATTCCACTAAGTTACACAAAGAATAAATAATACTTTATATCCTAGTCAATTATTTTAACCCATAATTCACCTCATGATCATTTAAAATTTTCAATAGCCATCAGTGAAAGGATTATTGATTAATCGATAAAAAAAAGCCTTTAGGCTAATTGTCTTCCCACAGGTGAAATCCATTTGCATTTTGCCTGTTAAATTTCGTATATTTAGGGCGGAAGGTGTTACAAACAATAACTAAAAAACTAAACATATGAAAACAATAAAAGAAAAAATACAGCGGCTGATGATCATGTTATCTATAACGAAGAACCTGCCGCTACTAGTGGTTCTTTTAGCAAATAAACATTGGAATACTCTTGTTTTAGCCGATAATGCACAGCAGGTCCATACCAATGGCGACCCTTTGGCAACCTCACCGCCTGTAACGGATGCTGATCTCCATGCAGAGGCGGCTACCTTAATGAGCCTTTACGATGGCTATAAGGCAACTCCTCAAACAGCGGGCAAATCGCAGGTTATACAACAGCGAAACATTGTTATAACGTTGTATAACAAGGTTGCCCTATACATACAGGTGG
>JBEKEO010000172.1:0-6710 GCA_050013795.1 Bacteroidales bacterium | reverse complement strand
TTTCAATTTGATTCATGCCGTTTACTGTTTATAAATCTTCTGCAGGTTCGGGAAAAACTTTTACACTGGTAAAAGAATATATTACGCTGGCTATACAAAAGCCGGAGTACTTCAGGCATATTCTTGCCATAACCTTTACCAATAAGGCAGCCAACGAAATGAAAGATAGAACACTTAGGTATCTTACCGAATTATCTTTTTTCCCTTTCGATAAAAACAGCGCTGCATATAAATTCCTATTGCCCGATTTGCTTAAAATAACATCACTTAACGAAAAAGAAATTGCGGAAAAATCAAGGCAGGTGCTCAATTCCATTCTTCATAATTATTCCGATTTCGCCATTGGCACTATTGATAGTTTCGTTCACCGTATTATCCGAAGTTTTGCCCACGACCTAAAAATCCCGATGAACTTTGAAGTTGAAATGGATATGGGCAAACTCCTTTCAAATGCCATAGATTTACTATTGAATAAAGCCGGTTCCGATGAATTGCTCACTAAAATCCTTGTCGAATTCGCCGAAGCGAAAACAGATGATGAAAAAAGCTGGCACATAGAAAAAGATTTGCATGACTTTGCACAGCAGCTATTCAAAGAAGACAATTATCTTCATTTAGAAAAGATCCGGAATCTCAGTATAAATGATTTTCTTGAAATCAGAAAAAAACTAGAAACACTTATTTCAAAGTTCGAGAAGGATATTACGACTATCGCAAGCAAAACTTATGCTCAGATTACCAAATATAACATTCCTACTGATTCATTTTACAGGGGGAATAGCGGTATAGGAAAATATTTTGAGAACCTGTCGAATGGATTAATCGGGAAAATAAATCCAAATAGTTATGTGGCAGAAACTGTGGAGCAAGATAAATGGTATGCAGGTAAAGCGACAACTTCAGAAAAATCGAATATAGATAAAATAAAAGAAGAACTTGGAAATGCTTTTCTAAAAATCAGGCAGATTAAAGAAAAACAGTACAAACAATATGTGATTTACAAACTGCTATTTGCAAACATATATCCCGTTGCCGTACTCAACGAAATTGAAAGCATTATTGATGAAATTAAAAAAGAAGATAATATTCTTACTATTTCAGAATTCAACAGTAGAATTTTGAAGATTGTGGTTTCGCAGCCCGTTCCATTCATATATGAACGCATAGGTGAGAAATATCAGAATTATCTCATTGACGAGTTTCAGGATACATCTACTCTCCAGTGGATGAACCTGCTACCGCTGATAGAAAATTCACTGTCATACGATCATTTCAATATGATAGTAGGCGATGGCAAACAAGCTATTTACCGCTGGAGAGGAGGCGATGTGGAACAATTTGCTTTTCTTCCTGATCTTCCCAAAGGAATATCGGATACTTTCTCGAAAGAAAGAGCGGCAGCAATTAAACGAAGTTATGAGGAAAAAAATCTTTCTTCAAATTACAGGTCAAAAGCGGAAATTATTGATTTCAATAATAAATTCTTCAGCTATATATCGTCGACCAGTTCTGATTATATAAAATTTATATATAAGCAATGCGAGCAAACATATAATCCTGAAAATAAGGGAGGGTATATTCAAATTGATTTTATTGACAAGAATGATTTTGAAGATATAACATACGATGAAATTACTTTGGATAAGATTACTGAAATTATTGATGAACTTCAAGAACAAAATTTTTTATTTCGTGATATAGCCATTCTTTGCAGGTCCAATAAAAATGCTTCCGTTATTGCGCGACATCTTATTTCATCGGGCATTAAAATTGTTTCAGAAGAATCACTGCTGCTGGCAACTTCGCCAGAGATCAGTTTCCTGCTTGCCTGCGCTTCATTTATTGCCAATACAAATGAAGATTTATCCAAGTATAGAATTTTGCATTACCTGATATCAAAATCATTGGTACTTGACAATGATATTTTTGCATTATGCAAGGTACTAAGAAGGGCAAGTTCAGGTAAGGATAATTCAATTAATACAAATCTATTCTGTGAATATTTGCATAAAAATAATTTCATTATCAATTTATCTCTGCTTGCTTCATTGCCTGTTTACGAAGTATTTGAAGAATTAATCGCCATTTTTGGAATTAATAAAATCACAGATTCATACATTCAATTTTTTCTTGATGCTGTGCTGGAATTCTCTGCAAAAAAGAAAAACAATATCCCGGAATTTTTAAATTGGTGGGAAGAACAAAAAAATAAACGATCTATAATTGTTCCCGATGGAATAGATGCCATTAGAATAATGACCATTCACAAATCAAAAGGGCTTGAATTCCCCGTTGTCATTTATCCTTATGCTACTGAAAGGGTTAGAAACACTAAAAATAATTTATGGATTGATACTGATATACCCGAAATACCCGAATTACAATCTTCGCTTGTTAACAATAATGAACAATTAGGAGAAACAGAATTTGAAGAGTTTTACCTCTTAGAAAAAAATAAATCCTTTCTTGACATGCTAAATATTCTTTATGTAGTAATGACAAGACCATCAGAAAGGCTTTATATTTTATCAAAAAAACCATCTGATAATTTTTCAGAACCTAAATCTATCCCTGATCTTTTTGCTTCCTTTCTTCAATCACAGGACAAATGGGATGAAAATAAAGGATTATATACAACGGGTGAAAAGTTATCATATATAAGGGAAAAAGATGACGCAACAAAAACAGTTTCACTACATCCGTATCGTTCAAGAAAAGACGGACAATTAGTTCATCTAAGAAAAAAATCATCCGATGTATGGGATGTAGAAAATCCTTTAAGGAACAGCGAATGGGGCAATCTTGTTCATTTTATCCTTTCACTGATTGATAATATTGAAAACACTGAAAAGGTTATTTATCAGCTTGTTCAGGATGGAATAATTGAAAAAGAGCAGGAAAACGAACTTACCGTTGAAATTAAAAATATACTCAGCTTACCTGAAATAGCAGAATACTTTCAAAAAGATTCAGTTTTTAAATCCGAAGCCGAAATTCTTTTAAATGATGGTACCGTAATACGTCCAGACAGGGTTGTTCTTAAAGGAAACAAAGCTGTAATTCTGGATTATAAAACTAGCTCGCACATAAGCGATACGCATAAACAACAAATTAAACAATATGCCGAGGCCATGGAAAGAATGGGTTATTCGGAAACGGAACAAATTCTTGTATATGTTGATTTGAATAAGGCAGTTTTGTTAAAATAAACAATTTCTATTTTTTCTTATCTTAATTTTTGCATTATACATAATATATCTTATTTTTGCCTTTTATAAATTCATAAAAAATATGAAAACTATTTGCAAAATACTCGTTGGACTTATGATATTATTTATAGGTTCATTTATCGATTTAACTGTTTCTGCACAAAGTTGGTCGCCTCTTGGATATGGAGTTGACGGTAATGTCAGTGCAATGGCAGAATATCATAACGAATTATATGTTGGCGGTCAGTTTACTAAGGCCGGGAATATAAATGTTTCAAATATTGCAAAGTGGGACGGAATAAAATGGTTTGCTGTTGCATCGGGAGTTGATGCTTCTATAACATCAATGTGTGTTTATAGTGGTGAGCTTTATCTAGGAGGTAATTTTATAATGGCTGGTTCAGATACTTTAAACCATATTGCTAAATGGGATGGCAAAACATTGCAACCTGTGGGCAAAGGAATAAATGGAAGAATACTCACAATGGCTGTTTTCAAAAATGAATTATATGTTGCAGGTCAATTTAGTAATGCAGGATCTATTGCAACATCGAATATTGCTAAATGGGATGGCAAAACTTGGTCGGTTGTGGGTTCTGCAATTGCAAAGTGGGATAATAATGCATGGAATGTTTCCGGTTCAGGAATTGATGGAAGAGTATATTCTTTATGTGTTTTCAATGATAATTTATATGCCGGTGGCATTTTCAGTTTTGCTGGTGTTACTGCCGCAAAAACCATTGCTAAATGGGATGGATCAAACTGGTCCGCATTAGGCAGAGGGATATCAGTAACTACTACTGTAGATCCATCTGCAAGAGCAATGACTATTTATAATAACGAACTATATATCACAGGATTTTTCAATGTTGCTGGGAATATTGCTGTTAATAATATTGTAAAATGGGATGGAAATAATTTTCAACAAGTTGGAACAGGAATAGAATATTTATCTACAGGCGAAAGTTCCGGAAGAGCTTTGAATTCATTTAATGGTGAATTATATGTTGGAGGAATATTTAGTAATGCAGGACCCGGACCGGCGAATAATATTGCAAAATGGAACGGGAAAGTATGGTCATCTGTTGATTTAGTAAAAAGCCAACAAATCATTTGTTTCTGCGAATTTAATGGTTCACTTATTGCTGGCGGAACGTTTAAAGGAATTAACGGAGAACCAAATAATATTGCTTCATATTGTCCTTATGCTAAAGCAAATTTTGCAATGGAACCTTCGACGGGTAAAAATGTACCATTGAATGTTAAATTTAGTAACACTTCAACAGGAGCAAAATCATATGTATGGGATTTTGGTGATGGAACTTCTGCAAAAGATGCCAGCGTCCCCCACGTATTTCAAAAACATGGAAATACCCCTATAACATTAATAGTTACATCAAACGAGGGCTGTATAAGCCAGAAAATAAAATTTATTACTATTGATTCTTTGCCTCCTGCAAAACCAAATATTACAGAAAACATCAATGTGTTATCCATAGATAATCCTTTGCCAAATGAAAAATATCAATGGTTTAAGAACGATGCTAAAATTTTTGCTGCTAATTCCCCTTCTTATACCGTTACTAAAACAGGAACATATTACCTTGTTGTAACGAATTCATCAGGTTCATCCATGTCTGAAGCAATTAATATAGTTATAGTTGATAATACTAAAATAGCGTACAGTAACCTTGATATTAATAACATCAATGCACGTTTTAACTCTGAAGGAAGCATGTTTTGGGATTTTGTTGACGCTAAGTATGAAGTTCCCAAAGGAAGTGGTAAAAGCACTATTTATTCTGGAACTTTATGGATAGGAGGATATGACAGCAAGCATCAACTTCATTTAGCCGCAAAAGGAGAAGACCGTAAAGGAAATGATTTCTATTCAGGACCTGTTATGAAAACGGAAAAATATTCTGCTGTTCAGGATAGTCTCTGGAATCAAGTTTGGAAGGTGACTAAAAAAGAAATAGAATATCATAAAGCTCATTGGAAAGATAATGGTTATAGCGTACCTACCAGTATAGCTGACTGGCCGGGAAATGGAGATATTAGTTTAGGCCAGGCAGCAAACCTTGCACCATATGTTGATGTAAATCAAAATGGTACTTATGACCCTAAGAATGGAGACTATCCTCTCATTAAAGGAGATGAAGCAGTCTTCTTTATTTTTAATGATGACAGGGCAAAACATGCTGAAACACAGTGCAAGAAATTAGGTATTGAAGTTCAGGCTATGGCATATGCTTTTGATGCACCCAAAGATTCTGCCCTTAATAACACTATTTTCCTGAACTATAAGATAATTAACCGTTCAAAGGATACTTATGATTCCGTTTATGTTGGTTTACTTACTGATACTGATATCGGCAATTCTTCTGACGATTATATCGGATGCGATCCCGGCCTTAGTACATTCTTCGGATATAACGGGAAAGACTTTGACGAAGGAATGTACGGATACGGAAAATATCCTCCGGCTCAGGGTACTACATTTTTAAGTGAGAAAATGACTCATTTTACGTATTACAATAATCTGGGTATAGGTAACCCTATTGCTCAGGATCCTGCAAATGGTAATGATTTTTACAATTATTTGAGGAGTATATGGAAAGATAATTCTCATGCAACATATGGCGGAATCGGAATTGGTGGTAAAACCCTTTGCAATTATATGTTTTCTGAGTCCTATGGTGGATGGAATGAATATTCTGCAGGAAATCAGCCTGGCGACAGGAGAGGACTTGGTTCAATTGGGCCCTTTACTTTTAAAGCAGGTGAAACAAAAAATATTGACATAGCTTATATTACAGCATTTGATTATTCAGGAAATATGCTAAGCGTGGACCTGCTTAAACAAAGAGTTGTTAAAATAAAAGCATACTATAATGCTAATATAGCTGAAAAATAAACATTCAGCATCATAAAAAAGCCCGCTAAAAGCGGGCTTTTTTATTTTAGACAAGTGTTTCAATGACAATTCCAAGTATGAATAAATACTATATTTTACGTTTCGGAATAAAATATAATGTTGATGTACCGTTTTTTATATTACCTTTGTGTTGTTAACGTTTGATAATAGTTTTTAATAAGGACCCCGCAATCGTACTTTTTTATTTTCCTCAAAAGAAAATTAATCTATCGTCTGCATCCCCTGTTCAAGACTCAGGTCAAATTATTTATTCATTTAAAATTTACATTATGAACATTTTTGTATCAAATTTGAGCTTCAAAGTAAGCGACGATGATTTAAAAACATTATTTGAAGAGTATGGTGCAGTAAAATCTGCAAAAGTTATCACTGATAAATACTCAGGAAGATCCAGAGGATTTGGTTTTGTTGAAATGGACAGCGAAGAAGAAGCTAAAAAAGCTATTGAAGAATTGAACCAGGCCGACTATGATGGCAAACAAATCCTGGTTTCTGTTGCAAAACCGAAAACAGAAGGACCAAGAAGAAGTTTTAACAACGACAACAGGAACGACGACAGAAAA
>JBEKEO010000171.1:0-6743 GCA_050013795.1 Bacteroidales bacterium | reverse complement strand
TATATTGAACGCGCGCATCAACATCTTTAGGATATATTCTTAAGAGAGTCGCCAACCCATAATCTGATGAGTTGACACAAACCATTTCAGAATTCTTTGCAATTTGATTTTTCAGGTAAACTTTATTTTCAAGAATACCTCCTAAAACAGATTGGAAACCTTCATATCCAAAAAATTTAAGTGTTGCCCATCCTGCCATTGCGCCGGTTGCAGCCCGTGAAACTTCTAAAGTATAATTCATTGGATTATATGGTGAACGCGGTTGCAAATAAGCTTGACCTCCGCGTGAAAGCAGTGATTCAAATTCCTCGGCATTTTTGTAAATAAAAGCACTACTGATGTATGGAGAGAAGCCCGTTTTGTGAAAATCCACACCAAAGGCATCAGCATAGAATATTCCTTTAATTGCATTAAAGTTTTTTTCAATATATGGCAGCACAACATCGGAAAAACCAAGGGGATTTGTTTTGAAATCGTAATCTTTAAACGCTAGCCACGACCATCCTATAACTGAATCGCAATAAAGTAATGCTTTCCCATAACCCGGAGGGTTTGGATATTTATCCAATAATTTACGAATATCTTCTACAGGGTCAAACGCATTTGCATCCGTTGTTCCCATAGTACAAACAACTGAAGCAACAGGAGTTTTATTGGCCTGGCAAATTTTCAAAACTCTTTCCAAGTGCTGCGTATCTATAGCATTTGTATCAATATCTGTTTTAATGCGGATAATATTATCCATGCCTAAGCCAGTCCAGTCGGTACTATTAAGCATAGTGTAATGAGCCTGTTGTGAACAGATCACTTTCGCATCCGTTCGTATCCCTTTATTTCTTGATTCTGGCAGAACCCTTGTAAGTGCATATTTTAAATGATACATCCAACAACCCGAGCCTCCATAAGTATAAACACAGCCTGATTCCTTTGCTTTCCACCCAGCAAGATTCGCTAATATCCCTCCCGATTCCAATTCTGCCTGATGAGTATTCCATGCATATTCACCTTCCAGCGTGTTTGGTGCAAATATTTCAGTTAGAATTGCTGCAATAACAGCTGCAGTATTGCCTTGAGGATTGACATTATTCATAGTGAGCGGATGTCCCCAGTTTGGAAGGCCTTCAAACAATTTGATCACTTGTTTGATTACATCTTCTAATGTGCTCATCTTTGGGTTTAAAGATGAATCTTTTACATTTTCGAAATCAATTGTTAGAGCAGGATTCTTTCCGAGAAATGCAGCAGCTCCGGTTCTTTCAGGTTTTAATTTATCCAATTCGCGTATTGCTACATTTATTCCGTCAGCTAAAGAATCTTTCTCCCCGCCATAGGGAGATGGGAATGATTTGAGCATCTCCGAACGATACTTTGCCCATTGAGGTGTGCTTTGGGTAGAAGCACGGTTTGTTGTGCCATTTTCTTTTGCTTTATTATTCATATTATTCTTCCTAATTGTTAAAATTAGTTGATATCAAAGGTGCGAACCTTTAAGCAGGTGAGTGTTACACAACTTTTAGAAAAAGTTACATAATTCACACTTTAAGTTTTATGAATAATTAAAAGTAAAAAGCCCACCTCTACAGCGAAGTGGGCTTATTAAATGTTGAGTAACCAGTTTGTCTTATTGACCAGATTACAAAACTTTATTATTTATTTTATTCAACGGATTATATTTTATAATGAAAATATCCTGTTTGTCTTTATTCTGCTTATCAGAAGAATAATAAGCCATTTTCCCATAGGAATCTGTTATGTAATAGTAATCATCAGAAGTAGTATTAACAGGATCACCTAAATTTTCAGGAGCTGACCATGCACCACTATCATTACGGGTAGAAACGAAGACATCATAACCGCCATAACTATTGTGACCTTTTGAACTAAAATATAATGTTGTTCCATCCAGCATTAAGAAAGGTGATTCTTCGTCATCACTTGTGTTAATTGCATCTCCAAGGTTATAAGGTTCTCCCCACTGGTTATTTGCTAATCTTTCACTTGCCCATATATCTTTTCCACCAGAACCGCCGGGCCTGTCACTTATAAAATAGAGTGTGGTTCCATCGGCGCTTAACATCGGACTTGTTTCAATATATTTAGTATTGATATTTAACTTATGAGGTAAAAATGCCTTTTCCTTAAGGTTTACTCTATAGATATCATTATCAATAGTAATAAAGATCTCGTCATAATTCATAGATTTATTTTCTTCATAGAACTTTGAATACTCTTTTCTAATATTGATAGGAGCTTCCCATGATGATGTTGAACTGTCATATTTCGAAAAGAAATACTCTCTGTTGACAAGCTCATTTCCTTTTGTAAATTCAGTAAAATAGAACAATCCTGAATTGTTTTCCGAAACATAAAGAGGATATTGACAAGACCTTAAACTATTAATTTCTGAACTAAGTTTTTTTACATCTACCATAAGAGGGGTATAAAAAACAGGTGGCAAAAACTGGGTTAAAGAGCCTTTGTAATTTTGTTTAGTTGATCTTACTCCTGATGCATCAAGATACATTAAGAATATCACTAAAACTGACGAATAAATAAGTAACTTTTTCATTTTGTTTTGTTTTTAAATTGTTTTTATTTTTTTAAATTTTTTAAAAATTGATTTGACTGATTGTATTGTTTTTTATTATTTGTTTCTTTGCTTTATTGTTAAAACAAAATTACTACTTCAGGCATGCCCAGTGCATCATAGAAAATGATGAAATTTTAAATTTAATAATTTATGCACTGGGTAAAAACAATGAATTTTCAAAATTGGTTATCCTATAATGTGTTTTTATTAATAATTATTTTGCGAATAATATTCTTCATAACAAAAAAGGGCGGAAATATTTCCGCCCTTTTTGTTCACTTCAGTTGTTTTGAATTTTTAACCATTTATTCCCTTTATTGATTTACCGAGTTCATCCATATCTCTGCTAAATTCATATCTGAACAGTTCCCAACTATCTTTTCCTTCATCTGTGTCTTTGTAATTGTACAGTCTGTTTTCCATATCAATATTTTTTTGTTCCAGATCGGCTTCTTTTTTCTCATTTATGATTTTGGTTTCTTTCTTATTATACGCTATTATATTTCTGCAATTAGCCAGTTTCATTTCATAAATATTGGCTTTGCCTTCAAATTCTTTTCTGATGCGTTGAATAGAATCTTTAAATGCAAGGTTTAACTCCCGGCTAACTTTTACCTCAGCTTCTTTAGCATCCTGTACTTTTTTCTGTGCTTCTAATTTATTGTTGGTTAACTGGCAATTTGTTAACATTGTTACTGTCATAATTATAATGACTAAGGCAAAAATTGTGTTTTTCATTTTGTTTTGTTTTTTTATTGTTTATAAAATTTTTATTGTTGAGGAGAATCTAATTGATCGTATTGCGTTATATTTTGTTCATTTTTAGTAATCATACTTGCTTCACCGGTAACTGCTCCTGAGTTCCACGAACCTCCTATATATACATATACAGCGCCGGTAAAAGTATCTGTCCCTTTATAATTATTATCAAGAAATGCTCCGAATATGTCAGTTTTACCATTAACAGAAAAGCTATGATTGGTACTGGTTAAAGTTGCGGTAGGTTCTATAGTTAAATTATTACATGCAGAATTTACATTTACCCTTACGTTAACTCCATTGCCTATAACTACATTATCATTTGCACCCGGTACGCCTGCTCCACCAATTCCTCCATAAATCGTTGACCAGGTTGCAGCATTATCCCAGTTGCCATCTTCAACAGCGCAATAGTTGACCGGTAATTTGGATGAAATGATGATAGTAGCATCCGTACCTTTAGATGCTGCTGTTGTTAATTGTGCATTTACATTATATGATGCTGCTAATGCAATGATGATTAAATAAATTGATTTTTTCATTTTTTTAGTTTTTATTGATTTTTATTAATTTGTGAATTATACTTTTTGTTTTTATTGTATTGATTATTGATACAGCAAAATTACTTCATCCGGCATGGCCCCTGCATCATAGGAAATGATGAAATTTTAAGAATAATAAATTAAGCACTAGTTAGATTGTACTAAGGTGGTTATTGCAATATGCTGTATGTGGTATTATTATAGAAGGTAATTTGAAGCAATAGTAAGAGATGATGAATTTACTGTTCCGAAATCAGTTTGCCTGATTTTATCACTCTTTATTCTATTGCTAACTTATTCGTTTGAGTATAACCGACTGAAGAAATCTTTACAAAATAAATACCTTTTCCAAGTGAATTATCAATGGGAATAGTGAATATTCCGCTATTGAAATATTCTGATATTTTTTGTCCAAAGGAAGAATAAATTGAAACCGAATAATTTTCATCTGTTGAATTTCCTGGAACAATCATCAATCCGCTACCTGATTTTACTGGATTAGGATAAACGGAGTAACCAGAATTGGGGATAGAATATTTTATATACACTATTTTTGAATACTTGAAATTGCCATTAAAGTCAGTTTGCTTTATCCTGTAATAAGAAATACCGTTAATAGGGCTATTGTCAACATATTTATATGAAAGAACCGTATTGCTGTTTCCGGCACCTTTTACATTGCTAAGTAGTTCAAAGTTCATCCCATCAGCTGATCTTTCCATAGTGAAATAATTATTATTCGTTTCCGAAGCTGTCGACCATGATACATTTACCTTATCATTATCAATATTTGCTGAAACTTCAAGAAATTCAACAGGCAGAATAAGGGAGCAGGGAATAAAATAGATATCATCAAGCCCAAAGTCATTGCCATTGGCAGCAGTATTTTTGTTGATAATGCTTATATCTGCTGTTGTATGTGCACCCGAATTCCACGTAGCATAGAATTGTTTCCAATAGTTATTAGTGTCAGATGTAGCAATTATATTTCCTATTCCCGTTATCCCACCAACATAGAATTGCAATTTTGCAGGATTTAGTGGATGTACTGAGCAAACCCATGTAGTAAAATAATAAGTAGTATTAGGGGTGACTGTGATATGTTCTTCCCATATCTTTACATTGGCAACAGAAGCACCATTCACAACCATAAAAACACCGGAATCCCCGACAGCCTTTGTATTATGTGACCACTGTGAATGTACATCATACGCACTCGAAACTATTGAATAAGTTCCTTCCGGCCAGCATTCGGTGTGTAAATCTTGATCCGCTTCATAAGTATATTGGCTTGTAAACCCTGTATTTCCATTGCTGAAGTCGCTATTCACGACCTTATTGGTACCACTAATAATATAACCTGACGGACATTGAGAATAAGTGAAATTGATAAATAACACTAGAATTAATACTGATAATATGTTAAAATATTTTCCCATTTTGTTACCCCTCATTATTTTTAGTCTAAATAGGGGAAGTGTTCTCATATTTGTTATTATTTCTATTAGATTTTTTTTATAATAGCAACTCAAATTAATTAGCAAAACCGGATCATTTATTGTTGAGAAATTAATTTGCCTGATCGTATGGTATTGTTATTATCAATCACTTTGTAAAAGTATGTTCCTGAAGGAAGATCACTTGTTTCCAATGTGGTTGATTGTTTACTGACAATAGTATTCATCACTTCTCTTCCCAAACTATTGCATATCCTCAATTCATAAATATTCATCTGCGATGCATCATTTATAACTATGGTTGCAGATGTACTGAATGGATTCGGATAAATGTTAACCTCCACTGCCAATTGTTGGACAAAATCAACTTCCACAATATTTGAGTAAGTAAACTTCCCGTTAAAATCTGTTTGCTTTAATCTGTAGTATGAAACACCGGGAAAAGGATGATCATCAATTGCTGAATAACTTAAAAGCGTATTGCTGTTTCCGGCGCCATTAAAATTAACTACAGTTTCGAAATGTATGCCATCCGTACTTTTCTCAATAGTGAAATACGCGTTATTTGTTTCACTTGCTGTTGACCAGTTGAGTTGAATATTCGCACCTGCCTGGCTTGCATTGAAACTCAGTAATTCTATGGGTAATTGATCTTCCGGGGGCATTATCAAAGTGACTATATTATTATGCAGGGAAATAGCTCCTGTAATGGAAAGTCCCCTGCCAAAAAGCGATGAACTCTCCAATAAGCTGATTGCTCCGTTTGCAATGATAGTACCTATAAAAACAGAACTATCGCCTGATGCAAAGGCGCCATCAATTTGCCAATATACATTACCCATAGAAGCAGAATTAACAAGGATAACCTTAGAAGAGGCGGTTGTAGATAAAGCACCACTGACCTTGAAAACAAATAATGCATCTGGATTGCCCTGCCCGTCTAAAATTATATTTCCATTTAAGGTTGTTGCACCTGCTAAACAGTAAACGCCTGCGGTAAATATCTGTCCATATCCGAATGGAGTAAATATTGCCGAATCGCAGGGAATAGCACTCAGGCAATTATATGCTGTAATAACATCTGATGCCGCCTGCAGGGAAACAGTATCTGCAACATAAATTTGCCCTATTACTGTTCCCGTGGGGAAAGCAGTGAATTCACCTGCATTGGTGCCAACATTACCTGTAACATAAGTTGCTGAATCTACATTGCTGAATGCCCCTATTGCAGTAAATAAAGCAAAACCCGAAGCCGTTCCTAAGTTTGGGGCTTGTGCATTTACTTTACCTAATGCTGCAAATAAAAAAAGGAGTATGTAAATTTTCGTTTTCATGGCTTTGCCTACTGTTAATACAAAATTACTGCTTCAGGCATGGCCTGTGCCTCAATAAAAA
>JBEKEO010000170.1:0-6801 GCA_050013795.1 Bacteroidales bacterium | reverse complement strand
TTATCATTATACTTGGTAATATCTTTTCTATTCAAAGTGCCATTTGACAAATCGGTGGTTGACCTGTACCAGTATTCATCCATCTCATTCTTATTACCCTTTTCATTAAAGAATATTATTCTTTTTTTAATAGTATCCCCAACTTTACCTACTCCAAATACTGTATCAATTTCAATTTCTTTTAATGATTTAACTTTCCCATTTAATTTTAATTCCAAAAGGTCGTTTTTGGTTTGAGCAAATAAATATATTCCTGTCATCAGGAAAATGATAATTAATAATGTTTTTTTCATTGAATATTTTTTAAGATTAATAATTATTACTTTCTTTTTTCCAAACTTAAATTGTACAAACCAGCCAATTTTATATACTCTAAATGTTTATCAAAAAATTCATTCATTTCACCTCCGTCATATTTTGAAAATGGAATAGATTTATTAAGAATTTTAATTGATAAACTATTAATAAAGATTTCAGCTTTTTCAATTAAATAACTAATATCTTTAAATTGAAGTTTTATACAATATAAATTTCTTTTAGGATTTTTATCAGTATGTGCATAATGTTTGTCTCTTATTTCAATAAGATTATTAATTTTAGTAAACATTTCTTCATTCGTTATGTCAGCATATAAGGTAGTTATTTCTTCTAAGGAAATTTTATCCGTATATTTCTTTAAAGAATCGAATAAAGCTTCAAAACTATAATGATTATTTTTCTTATTGCCATATAACTTAGTTAATTCAATTATTGCCAATTTAAAAAAGGAATCCCTAACCCGTGTTAAAAATTTATCACGTGCAATAACAGAAAACATCTCTGAAGAGTCAGAGTCAGTCATTAACATTTTATAACTATCATAAGCTAATTGTCTAGAGAAAGTTAATATTTCAACAATTTTTTCTAAATCACTTTCTATTTCTTTTTCTATTATCATAAATTCAATATTCTAAGTTAAACATTAATTTATCAAATAATACTATGCGTTAAAAATATTGCAGCTCTTTTGCTTGTGGTGGGCGAAGCCCAGCCGCCGAAGGCGGCAACAAGCAAATGTGCTGCAACCTTTATTTCAGAAATTTTTAAAAATGCGAAGCGGGGGCAAACTTTATTGTCTGTCTTAGTCAAGCTGTCGAGTCTATGAAATGCAGTCAAGTCAACTGTCAGCACTTTGTCAAGGTGCAAGTTAATGTCATGTTTAATTGAAAAGACTTTCATTAATATATTTTTAAGCATTGGCTATAACGGTCGGCATTGCTTGCAGTGGCGGACTTGTCAGACGAAGTCTGACGTGTCCGCCTTGCTATTGTTATTAAACCACACTGCCCTGCAACGTCAACCACCCGCCATTGAAGCAATGCAAAGTTGGTTGCTGGCGTACTTGTCTGTCTTGTCATAAAAGCACTGTCAAAGTATATTACTGAGCAGTCAAAGATAAGGCTTTTGTCGAAAATGGAATGTGTGTCGGCGTTTAAATTTTTACAGAAGGGAAGGAATTTTTGTCTGCCGAGAATAAGTTATTGCAGAATGAGGGCAAAAATGGAAAGCGCTTTTGCAGCCGAAACACTATTTGCCTTTAAAATTAAAGCTGCAAATGGGCTTTACATTGTGTTGTTGGCATTATTAACAACGAGTGTCTAAAGTTTATTAAATTTCGTTTTAAAAATATTTCTCATTTCATAATAGATATTAATAGAGTATTCGTATATTTGTCATGTGAATTGAAAATATTTGCTTTCATCTTGAAGGAAATAGCATTAGTAATTTCAGAATTGAGTGTAAAGAGAAAGGAATTGAAAGAGGAGTGAAAGGAATTGAATCAGCCGAGCAAGGAATTGAATCAACCATGAAAGGAATTGAATCAGCCGAGTAAGGAATTGAATCAACCGAGCAAGGAATTGAATCAGCCGAGTAAGGAATTGAATCAACCGTGAAAGGAATTGAATCAGCCAAGCAAGGAATTGAATCAACCGAGTAAGGAATTGAATCAGAATATAGATAATTAAAAAAGAACTATTATGAATTTGAAACAAACAAACGAGCTTAACATGCTCGAGGCTACGCTAATCACGTTGCTAAAATATAATTCGGTATATAGCTCTAATGCTGTAATGGTGGCGGCTGTGAACACTTTGCAGTCAACCATAAATTCACTTAGAGCAGGTGATACAGCACAAACTGCCACAGCAAAAGGCATAACAATGACAAAAGGCGAAACAAAAACCGCTATGGTTAACATTGCTTTTGCCCATGCATCGGCAGGAATAGCTTACGCTACGTCTATAGGAAACACAACACTTAAACAAACATTACATTTTACGCATACGGCATTAGAAAAAGCAAAAGATAATGACGCTTATGCTGATTGTCAGGCGATACATGATGCAGTAAGTCCATATATTGCGAGTATGACACCTTTCGGGGCTAATGCAACAACACTTGGAACGCTGCAAAATGATATTAATAATTTCGGGGCATTAATAGGCAAGCCCCGCAGCCAGATTTCAGCTAAAGCTGCTACAACGAAAACAATAAAACAATTGATAATTGATAGTCGTAACTTAAATAAGGGTACTCTTGACCCAATGATGGAACAATTTAAAACGAGTAATGCCGTTTTTTATAAGGAATATCATACTTCGAGGATAATTGTGGATATTGGAACTCATAAGCAAACGATAATTGAAGGGGTGGTTACAAATGCCGCTAATAGCCCGCTGGCTAATATTTTGGTGAAAATGACCAATACTAAAAAGAAGAAAAAAACCAAAGCTAACGGAAAATTTAAGTTTATGAAGTTGCAACCTATTAAGTATACGGTTACTGCAACTGGACAGGGCTATAAACCTTTTAGCGAAGTGGTGCTGCTAACAAAAGATGAGATAACTAAAATTACTATTGTGATGATTCCGTAAGAATGAATGAAATAAAAAACGCCACTACTTCGATGGCGTTTTTTATTTAAAACACTTTTGTGATTTTATTTTTACTCTTTTACAAACTTCTTTACTGTCATTTCTTTATCTGTTTTTGCCTCTATAATATACACACCGCTTGGAAGTGAAGAAATATCTATATTAGTTTTACCGCTTATAGTAAAGGTTTTTATTAGTTGCCCTTGAATGTTTGTAATTTCTATTATTGCACTCTGCGGGCTTTCTATTGTTAGGTTATTTACAGCAGGATTAGGGTATATATCTATATTTGGATTTTGTTGATTATTTATTTGATTTATTGAGCTTAATTGGGGCACATCATTATTAATAATATTCATATTAGGATACCAAACATTATTTTCAGATGGATTTGTCTTTAACATTGAATTACTTGGAACCCATGCACAACTTTTAGAGCTACATGGTGTTATTTTGGCAGTGAAATGGCTACCTGAAGCAGCATGAGAACCAGGTTTTAAAACAATACGATCGGCAGCTTGTAAAGTAACTGTTGCACCTGAATTAACCACATAATTTGTAGCTTCAATATCTGAAACATTTGAAACAGAAACATTTTGACCGCTTGTTATTGTACCACTTAATTGAACGGTTCCTGTAGCACAAGATTGATCAGTTACTGTATTATTATTAACGCAAGGGGTATTGTAATTCCCGTTTATTTCATTCACTAACCATGTTACTAAACAGGGGTCTGTTGTTTGATCGGTCATGTGGGATAAATTATCACCAGTTTCACCATAAATAGCATCAAATGGTGTTTTATCTAATTTGTTTGGATCATCGTAAATATCATAAAATAAATCGTCTGTATCGAACGCTAATGCGCTAACGGTTGGAATAAAAGTGCTATTACTCGCATAACTGAAACTACAATTAACTGCAGGATTTATTGCTCCTAAAATTTCATCATAAATTGGTATATTGCTACCGGGGGCAAAATCTCTTGGTTCTTGTGAATCTCCATACCACCAAGATGTTGCCCAAGATCCAGAGGGAAAATATGCTCCAATTATGTTACCAGGATTATAATACCAATATGTTGGGTCTGGATTATTTATTATTCCTAAATTTATATATGCCGCTCCCGGATTTGAATAATATGGATAATTAGTTGAAACTTCATTTGAACAATAGCTTTGAAATGAAAAAGTACCAATTGCTTGACATTGACTCATATCCCATATAGAAGTATTTCCAGATCCTGATGCTGGGAAATTAATGAAAAGTTGAGGGAAACCAGCTACTTGTAAATCTTTAACCCCACTGGGCAAGTTATTCAAAGTAAGATTAGAGCGTTGTCCAACCTGATTCCAACTGCCAAGTGACAAGGCAATATTCCTGCATGTTGTTGGGAAACCGTTGCAAGTATTCAGTGTATTTAATTCGTTCATGAAGGTTGTATAGGTTGAACTAATAGGGATTTCACAAGCGGTTTGAGTTGGGCTGGAAATTCGATACTTAAGCATTTGTTGTGCCGCAGGGCAAGTAAATTGATTAATGGCAGCTTGCAAACCAGGAAACATTGTAAAATAAGCCGAATAATTAAATGTTAGCGCGAGAGCCTGAACAGAAGCAGGCACGTGAGCGCCTTTATGGGGTGCATCAAATGATACATATAAACGCGTTTGATGATCCATACTATTTGCCTCCATATAAGTTAATGCATAACGGGCTACCAAGCCGCCCATACTGTAACCGACTACAACAAGCTTATCATTTGAATTTGGTTTATTTGTATTTACCTGGTTTATTAATTCCATTAATAAATATGCATTTCGCTGTATATAATCTCCAGCATTATCAAATTTTAATATTATTATATCATACCCATCATTTTGAAGATCATTAGCCAATGTGGAGAATAAAGAATAAATATACGGTATATTGAATTCGTTATTCGGGTCAAAACCCTCCACAACAATTATGGGTTTATGAACACTCGATAAAGGAATGTTATTACCGGAATTACTAAAAACCTCATATTCGCCGGTAGCATATACTCCATTATATGCCTGAGATGCAGTGAATGAAGTTTGGCTGTAAACATTACTTTGAATAAGCCAAACTAAAGATATAAAAATAAAAATAGTTTTCATGATTTTTGCGATTTATTAGTTTTTCAATAAAATAGTTCAATAACGCTAATATTTAATACTCGTTTGAAATGTGTCAACATGTGTTATATATGGTTCTTTATTGATTTCGACAGAAGTTGAACTATTCAATTGCCCTTTATATAATGATAACGTTATGGAAGCAGTTACCTCGGGCAAACATTTTGAAAATATAACTGTGGTATCATTACAATTGCCATGGCAGTATCCACCCGCACCACTATAATCAATGTTTTGCATAAACGACAAACTGAAAGTATGATATATGTTTGATGAGTCAAGTAAATTTATTTTCAGGAAATTGAATTTTTTTAATTTTACTGTTTGTGTATTAGTAGCTCCCGGATTAATAGAAAGCGAAATGTTGCTAAACCCACAATAATTATTATCATATGCCGAAGTAACATAATAAAGATAATATCCTGGATCTATTATTGAATATGTAATTTTACCATTGATGTCCGTTATCAATGTATCAAATGAAACTAAAGGGCCAGGAATTATAAATCCATCTTTTGCTCGCGATAAATGAACTTTAAGGCCTGATATTGGTTGAGCCGTATAATAATCAATAAAAGTTAAGTTAATATTAATTGGAGTTTCTTTCTTACAGCTACATCTAATAAAAAATAATAAGAGCAAAAGAGCAAAAATTTTAATTTTCATAACGAATGTTTTTGTTTCCGTAAAATTAATACTTTTTCTTTTCATTAAAAAATACCATTAAAAAGTGTGTCGGCAAAATTGCACTCTTTTGCTTGTGGTGGGCGAAACCCAGCCGCCGAAGGCGGCAACAAGCAAATGTGTGCAATGTGAGATAGCCAACACGCCGAAGGCGAAAAGTGCGGTGGGGTAAAAATTTAAACTTTTGCGATGGCTTGCGTGTCTGTTCATTTTATTTTCTATTACTGAACTATCAACCTGCACCAATCTGTCTGAATTGTCAAAATTAATATATTTTATTAATACGCTTGCAACCAACGGTCGGCATTGCTTGTAGTGGCGGACTTGTCAGACGAAGTCTGACGTGTCCGCCTTGCTGTTGTTATTAAACTACACTGCCCTGCAACGTCAACCACCCGCCATTGAAGCAATGCAAAGTTATAGGCAGGTGCTTTATTATTCAATGTTTCCCGAAAATTTCAAAGTGTCAATTTTATATGTCAATCGAGGTGTTAGATGTACTCCGATTCTCTTAATTGTCGAATCATATTTTCTATTAATTAAATTAGCTGGTGATTTGAACATTGTTGGGTCGTATTTTAATTTTCTCTTCTTGCAATAGATTACATTATCTTCTTCCTTTGTCGTTCTCCGTACCATATAATGTATTTTGGTTCGCTTATCATCTGACTTTTTTGTAATTAATTTGACAATGTCATAGAGTGCAGGATTCTTAACAGTGTCTTTATTACTTGCTATAAAAAGTACTTGAACGTAGTTAGCATTTGTGTCTAAGTTAAAAACATCATTATTGTCTTCAATGAAATGAATAAAACTCTTACTATCAAATTTAACAAGATGTTCCGGTCTTAATCCAATAAAAGTGGCAGAGTCCGAGTTAAAGTCAATGAAATACCTATTATTACTTTTTCCTTTATTATTTGCCTTATCAAAAATTTCTTTCTTTATGATTTCTGTCTGGTAAAGATAAACAACGTCTGTGGAATCTAATATTATTACAATGTTTGAATATTCGCTACCTTTAATAATTTCCAAAGGCAAAGGAG
>JBEKEO010000169.1:0-6850 GCA_050013795.1 Bacteroidales bacterium | reverse complement strand
ACCTCAGAAAGCCATTGATTTTTTAAATAAACTCGTTGAAAATTATATTGAACTTGGACTGGAGGAAAAAAATATCAATGCTATTAAAACTATTAATTTCATTGATATGCAGCTTGCAGGTATTTCCGATTCATTAAATTTAGTGGAAAATCGTCTTGAGAACTTCAAATCGGAGAACCAGTTCATTGATCTGCCCGAAGAATCAAAATCAGTTATGGCAAAGTTAGCCGATGAGGATAAGGAAAAAGCCATGAAGAGCATGGAAATAAAATATTATGAATACACGCTTGATTATTTAAATACAAAAAAAGATTTTACTGATATTATTTTGCCTGTTTCCTTGGGACTGGCTGATGCTTCGCTGAATTCATTTATCGGTGAATTAATGACACTTTCACAGGAAAAAAATAAAATTGCCATCAGTTCCACTGAAAAGAATCCGTATTATTCCGTTATCGAGAATGATATTGCTGCTACGAAAAAAGCTGCTATTGCTGCTGTCCAGAATTCCCTGAACATATCCAGGCTTGCTATGACAGAAATAAATAACAAAATAGGAGAAATAGAGTCTAAAGTAAATAAACTTCCCAAAAAAGAAAGGCAGCTTCTGGAAATCCAGAGGAAATTCAATATCAGCGATGATGTGTATAATTTCCTTTTGCAGAAAAAAGCTGAAGCTTCCATAGCTAAAGCGTCAAACATATCTGATAATAAGTTCATAGACAGGGCTGAATTGGTTGCTAAAATACATCCTAATAAATCAAGGAATTATTTGATTGCTCTTTTATTAGGTATTCTTATTCCTTTCCTCATTCTTTTTATCAGAGAATATTTAAATGAAACGGTTAAGGATAAAAAGGATATAGACGATAATTCCAAACTTACTTTGCTGGGCAGCATTGCCCATAGCAATCAGAAAACAGAACTGGCGCTTATTGAGAACCCTCGGGCATTGATTGCCGAAACGATAAGAATATTAAGGTCAAACCTTGATTTTGTGTTTGTAAATGCTAAAAAAGACGAAGGTAAAATTATTACTCTTACTTCAGCCATAAGCGCAGAAGGCAAAACATTTTGCGCCATCAATATAGCCTGCGCTTTTGCTATCTCCGATAAAAAGACCTTATTGATAGGTGCAGATCTTCGTAAACCAAAAATATTCAAAGATTTCGATTTGACAAATACGATTGGATTATCTTCTTACCTGATCGGAAAATCAAGTTTGGAAGAAATAATAAACGAAACCAATATAAAGGATTTATCTATCATTACGGCAGGCCCTGTTCCTCCTAATCCTTCCGAATTATTAGGCTCGGATAAATTTATTGAACTGTTATCCGTTTTAAGAAAAAAATTCGATTATATCATATTTGACACTCCTCCGGTAGGACTTGTTTCTGATGCTGTTTCCGTTATGAAATACAGCGATACGATTTTATATATCCTCAGGCAAAATTTTACCAGTAAAAAAGTATTAATTGAACTGAATGATTTTGTCAGCACGACAGGATTGAAAAATATATATCTTGTTTTAAACAATATATTATACAAAAAGAACAAATACGGCAAATATTACGGGAGGTATGGCTATAGCGGTTATGGATATACATATTCCGGATACTATTACGAAGAGTAAACTTTCGCTTTATTTTCTTTTATTTTTCACATCTATATACCAGAATGAAAAGGAAAATAATAAATAGTACAATTGTCATCATTATTGATTTATTTACTTTACTGCTTTCATTTATTCTTATTGATTTATTTAAACCCCTTGACTTAGTAAGTTATATTCCTGATTATTTTCGCCCTTTTGGCTTGCTGCTTATTATCCGGATCCTGATTTTATTAAATAACCAGAAGAAAATACAATTTGCAAAGGATAATGAATTAGGATGGCTGGTTATTAAAGTCAATTTTGTTTCCATATCCGTTTTTGCCATCATTGCTTATGCCTTTTCAGCTTTCACATCAAGGATAGTAATATTTGGAACTGTTGGCCTTTCTTTTGTTGTCGAGTTAATTTATGTTTTTATACTTAATATAATTTATAAAATCCAGGTTTATGATGAGGATTATCTACAGGATAATATTTCACGGGATATTACAAAAAAGGTTCCTGAAGAAGAAGATTATCATTTTGCAGATATTTTTGAAAACGATTCCACTAAAGTCCTTCATGAAATTATAGCTGAAGAAACAGGAGAAAGTGCTTACCGGTTCATCAGGTCGAAAGTTAACATAGCTTCGCCTGAAACTATCATCGTATCCACTATAACCCGCTTTAATATACTTAACCAGACTGCAGAACATTATAAAGCGATTGTCAATTTAAAAATTACAAATGACATAAGGTATATTAATAAATTTTTTGAAACGGTAAATGACAAATTACATAATGGCGGGGCATTTATAGGATGTAGCGAAACAAATATACAAAGACGCAACAGGATATACAGGCAATATCCTTATGGGTTAAAGCATCTCATATTTTTTGCTGATTTTATTTTTCAAAGAGTATGCCCTAAGCTTCCTGGTATAAAAAAAATTTACTTTTTCATTACCAACGGAAGAAGAAGGCCCATCTCAAAGGCTGAAATACTTGGACGCCTGGTAAGCTGCGGCTTTGAGATCCTGTCATATAAAGAATCGGATAACTTATTGTTTTTTCATACCAGGAAAATCAGGGAGCCATATTATGATGATAATCCTTCATACGGACCTATTCTCAAAATTAAAAAGATCGGGAAAGGTGGCAGCTTATTAAACATATATAAAATACGGACTATGCACCCTTATTCTGAATATCTTCAGGAATATGTGTACAAAGAAAATGACCTTCAGCAAGGAGGTAAGTTTAAAAATGATTTCCGTATAAGTCCTTCCGGTAAGATATTAAGAAAATTCTGGCTTGATGAATTGCCCATGCTGATTAATTATTTAAAAGGAGATATTAAACTTTTCGGAGTACGTCCTTTAAGCCGGCATTATTTTTCGCTATACCCTGAAGATTTTCAAAAAATAAGGATTAACTATAAGCCCGGGTTGGTTCCGCCGTATTATTGTGATTTACCTAAATCATTCCCGGAAATTATTGAATCGGAAAAAAGGTATCTCCAGAAGTTTGACAAACACCCTTTCATTACCGATTTTAAATATTTCTTTAAAGCGGTTTTTAATATTTTATTCAAAAAGGTGCGCAGCAAGTAAAAGCGCCTCTAAAAAACTCTGTGAGCGTCATTGCGAAGTGTAGCCCTGAGTAATGTCAGTTCGAGTAGTCAGTCGTTAGGCTGACGTATCGAGAACACCCTGAGTAATGCCACCCTGAGTAATGTCACCCTGAGTTTATCGAAGGGTTATCGAAGGGTTATCGAAGGGAGGAACAGCCTGCCCCGATTTATCGGGGACGAAGCAATCTTTGCGACATTCTATTCTTAACTTAACGCTATTTGAATTTATCCAAAAATGCTTTCTTTTTCATTTCAGTAGAAACTGTATATTGATATTGAGGCAGGTCTTTTTCCGATTTCAGTGTTCGGTTATCTGATTTTGTTTCTTTAATAATCTTGTTAAATTCGCTGTTAGATGAAATTGCCTGCATAACATTTTGCTTATAATTGAAAAAGTACCAGTCGCCCGTATCAAATTCAAGATAAATATTAAATTCCTGTGAACTTTTTTTCTTTATCACTTCAATATATCCGTTCACATACTTATTAATTTGATTTTTCCCCATGGAAACAAGCCCTATCGGTCCAACAGACACAAATGAATTTGTAGCTTGATTCCACTTCATTTGAATACCTCCCAAAATAAATGTATGTTCTAAATCTGAAGGAATCTTTTTAAATGAGCCGTTCATTGCAATTTCAGAAATTAATTTATCTGCTGCTTTAGTCCCCAGCTGCTCTGTAATCGATTTTGCAAATATGGTATTAGTTAAATCAAAAGCCTGTAGTTTATTGTATTTTTCAATGTCCTGATTCATAAGTTTAAAAGCATCATCGCTGAAGAAGAAATCAATATACAAAGCAAGATCGAGTTTTGCTGAATCGGGAATAATATAATGCTTAATATTTCCAAATGCATTAAAAGTAACACGCCCAATATTAGGAGCAATATCAATTTTCCCATCGCCTAAAGTAATGCAACTTGCCGTTGTAAGGCTTAAATATTTCCCCGGCAGGCTAAGTTGTTTTAATTTTGCCTTGTTGGATATCCTATATTCTCCGCTTATTGAGTCATAAAATAAAAAGCCTCTTGCCGTTATTATATCCAGATCAGTATATCTGAATTTCTTTGAAAGGAAAGCAGTATAAACAGAATCATTCGATAAAAATATTCCCGCTTCAATCTTACTGTTATTAATATCTTTAATGGTATCGCCTATTGGAATATAGATATCATTCGGGTTTATATCGGAGTGAAACTTTACCCAGGGGCGGTAAGAACTATCACAGGTATTGGTAATTTTAAATGCACCTTTAAAATTCAAAAATTCATTACTTGCTATAAGATTCACTCTTCCGGTATAATCAAAGAACGGGCTTAATTTAAATTTTGCAGTATCCGGGACAAAGCCGGTGCCGTATGTCTGTATGGTAGAATCCACACCGATTTTTGAGAAATATATTGGATTTTTTTTGTTATTCACATCTATGTAATCATATGTACCGCTTGCACTATAGTTTTTCTTTCCTGTAATATTTATTAATGCATGATGGATGGTATGATATTTTGTGGTTGTATTGGCTAGAATTTGTGAATTTAAAAGCGGCTTCATTTCTGCTTTCTTCAAAATTGTCACTTCACCTTTATCCGGGAAAATAGCTGCATCAGCAACTTTAATTATTTTCACATCGTTAGCAAAAATGATATTATTCTTAAAATTATATTTAGCACGTGGAGAATAAAACCTCAATGAATCCTGATCCGGACGCACAGAAACAAATTCAGAACCGGAAAGGTCAAGGTCTGCAATTTCTTTTAAGGTCTTATCTTCAAGACCTGCTGTTTTGTTTGAATTGTTTGCAAGCTCAATTTCTTCCTTATCCATATACCAGTCGAACTCGTCCATAAAACAGATATACTGATTCATGGGGAATTCAACTTTTGAATTTCCTCCATTTGATTTGAATTCTCCCTTTCTTAAATCAAAATCAACGTGAGCTCGAAAATTCTTTGTCTCCAATGATAATTCTGAAAGGTCATAGCTTTTAAGCCTGAAATCTGTTGTGTCGGAATCAAATACGCGATTCTTGAATTTAAATAATTGCGCATCAATTTCTGCCGCCTTAAATTGGAGAGTCCCTCTTCCTGTTAATGCAGTTGGGGTTAAATATAATCTGCCATGCAATTTTGTTTCATTATTATACATTGCAAGTGGAGTGAGTTTTTTAGAAACAATCATTAAATCATGGTATGGAAACCATTTTTCCCGAACATTTTCGGCAGTAACAGGAGGATATTCTACTCCTTCTTTCTGTTGGTTTATAACATATGATTGAACATCAGCAACCATAGAATCAGGGAAAAAGACAAATTCATTTGATTTGGAAACGGATGTAATATATTTAAGTGTTCCGTTTCCCCTTAATCCTTTATTGCTTAAATCTACTATCGAATCGAAAATACCCTTCCCTCCATATGCCTGGTACCCATTGATAGGTGATAACCTGACAAAGCCAAGCGAATAATCAGGCTGTACTCTCAAAGTATCATAAATGTCAGGGAATATCGATGCTGATTTGAAATTTCCGGAAAATACAAGACCTTCAGTAGATATTCTTGCTAAACTGTCAATCTGGAATGGATCAATATGAAAATAGAAACTGGCTTTATTATACACGCCATTGTAAATAGATTTTTTGTCATAATAAACATATGAATCGTTAAGGCTTGAAAATAACGGATATTGATGAAGAGATTTCAATCCGGATTTATCGTTGGGAGCATCTATTTGCATATTTCCTTTTATACCTTCAATAGCTGACTTAACCCTTACAATATCATGCTTCCCATTATCATTCAATTTAAAACTTCTTACAGAAAAACACATTGAATCAATAACAGGCATATCTAATTTAAATTTCTCATAGCTGAATGAAAATAATTTTCCATAAAAATCAAATAAACCGGCATGTATTCTGCCGTCAAAATCAAAATCTCTGTTTTTCTTTACCACTAATTGCTGATCCTTGGGATATAAATACACATTTTGCGAGTCACTCAGATAAACAGTATGAACTCCATTCAATTTTAAATCAAAATTCAGTAAATTTATAGTTGCATTACTTTGTCCTTTGGTAACAGAATTAAACTGGATCACATCATAATCAACTTTACCGGCTCTTGAAAACAGGAATGAATTGATTTTATTTTTTAAATACACTTTATTATTGTCAATGTCGTAAGAAATAAATCCATAACTTTCAAGATTGATCATCATCGCTTCAACCTGAGATTCTTCAATTTTCAGGTATTTTGCATAATCAGGAACATAAATAGAAACAGTATCTTTTTTAAGCCGGGCATATTTTCTTAAATCACTAAGGGGATTCGTTTCGTCAATTCCCATAAGCTTATAGTATAGTTCAGGAGTATAATAGTTAACAGATTCAAATTTCGCCTCACTCTCGGTGCCAACACTTTTAGCCATTTTCATTTCAATTATTGGCTGGTCCATTTTCCAATATAATGCTTCTACATATATATCCAGCTTATGGTACGAATCAGAAAATGGACTTAAGGCAACACCTTCTTTATCTCTTGTTAGTGAAAATTCATTTTTCGCATAAATATATTGCATATTTAATCCCGGATGGTAAATAGAATCTTTTTCCCAATATAT
>JBEKEO010000168.1:0-6912 GCA_050013795.1 Bacteroidales bacterium | reverse complement strand
GATGATAGGGAATGGAAAATCTATACTCCATCAAATTCTGCTCTTCCTGATTTTTATGTAAATAAAGTTGCTGTTGATAAAGATAATTTCAAGTGGATTGCAACCCAAAGCGGGCTAGTGAAGATGAAGTAAAATAAACCAAGTTATAGTGTTGTTTATGACCAGTTGCAATACTACTATAACTTATAAAATTTCAGATTCTTTAATTCTTAATGCAACGTACGCTATATCCCAGCGTTTTAGCCGAAGTATTTTTTTGAACGTAAGCAGCTCCATAATAAAGGTACATATAATATGCGTTAGAACCGGATGCTGTGGATGTCCAATAATTGCCATCGTTAGTAATGTCAGAAGGTGAGCCATTGTAATATCCACCGGGAAGAGCTGTAAATCCGCTCGAATTGGTAGCGCCTGTATTTGGTGCTGCCCAGTAAGTAGTGCCTGATTGCTTTAAAGCTCCTCCAGCAGAACTATATCCTCCAAGATAACTTATAAGAGTTCCCCATTCTGTAGAATCTGGGACATGCCATCCGCTTGGACAGAGGCTATCAGTATTAGTAACAGCATACCAATTATAAAGCAGTCCGAAAACAGTAGTATCATATGTAGCATAATAAGTATATGCTCCTGTTGATTCGGAAGTCCAAGTTGAACCCGATGCGTATGGAATAGCAGTGCAGCCTGTAGTGTAATGTGTTGTCTTAAGATTTTCTGATAACCACACTTGTGTTCCTATTGTCACAGGCGTATAAACATTACCATCACAGTCTGTAACTGTACCTGAACTGCTCAGAATTTTCCCATTTTTATTTAGCATCGAGCTGCTTCCAGTTTTACCATTTTGATTTACAAAATTTGTACTAGAATTCGTACTTTCTCCATATTTGGTTATTCCTTGCGCAGATAAACCATTTGTAATAACTACAGACAAAAGTATACAGTAATATAGTTTCATATATGATAAGCGTTATTTTAATAATAATAATCAAATTCAATTCTATCACCCGCTACCATTGCATACGAGCCATTATTTGCAGGAATATATGTTAATGTTGTTCCCGTATGGCTATATGCTGTATTGCTTATTCTAACCCCGTTAATAAACATCTTGACTTTGCTGTTTGCCGATGGAGTCTGTGTTAATGGAAAGCTTGTTTGCGCTGCCGTAGCTGTAATTTCATCAGCAACTTCTGTTACTGTAGTACCTGATCCTGTTGGACCGGTGGGTCCTGTCGGTCCCATACTAGGGCCAGTGGGTCCTGTTGGTCCTGTAGTTCCTGCGCCTGTTGGACCAGTAGCTCCAACTGCCCCAGCTCCAACTTCGGTGGCTGAAATAGAAATATCTTTTACTGTTGATGTCCCTCCTGTGACTGAAGCAAGACTGATATCAATCCAGTATGTAGTTCCTACTGAAAGTCCTGTTACCAAACCATTAAGTGCAAAAGGAGTAAGAAGTGTAAAAGTACTACCACTAGTAGTAGTGAAAAGCAAGTTTACTCTTCCTCCCACTGTTGTTCCTGTGATAGCTGCGCCATTCGCAGGAGCTGTTCCAGTACCATATAATATTTGTACCTCACTGCCGTCGTTTTTTGTATTATTATTTACGTCACCACTGATTTCAATGTAAACTTTTCCTGAGCCTGAAGGAGTAATTGAACCAGCCAATCCCATCATTACTCCTGTTGTGTTTATTGTTGCGGCTGGATTAGTTGGTGTTGCCTGATATGTTGCACCTGAAGGAGCAGCGCCTGTTGCACCAGTCACTCCCGTAGCACCTGCAGTACCACTATTCCCTGTAGGACCTGTTACACCTGTTGGTCCGACCGGACCACCGCTAGGACCGGTAGCTCCAGTTGGACCTGTTATACTTGTTCCGGTTGCCCCTGTTAGTCCAGTTAGACCTGTCGGACCAGTAGCCCCAGTTGGACCTGTTATACTTGTTCCTGTAGCTCCTGTTATTCCGGTTGCTCCTGTTATGCCTATGGTTCCTGTAACACCAGTTGGTCCAGTTGGTCCCATTCCTGATCCAGTTGGACCTGTTGCTCCAACATTTCCATTAGCGCCGGTAGTGCCTTCTATTCCTGTAGGTCCTGTTGCACCAATATCCCCTGTTGGACCTGTTGCTCCATTATTTCCATTAGTACCGGTAGGCCCTGTTGGACCAGTAGGTTCGCTTGTACCTGAATTAGCTGCATACATGGCATAAGGTACGGATAATAACTGAGAAGTTCCCATATTCGTATAAGAGTTACCTCCAGTCGGATCCATTTGCACCTGCAACCAATAGTCGCCTGTACTCCAATTTATAGAACTGAAAACTCCTGTAAGAACCGTACCTTTTCCAATTGTAATTGTAAATAAACCGAATTGATTGGTTGTGCATGTATCGGTTTCAATATAAACTGTTGCACCAGTTGCAGAACCCTGAAGTATGCTGATTTTAATTCCTATAGCATGATTCGCTATTAATTTGCCTAATCCATCGCGGGCAACAGCCTGGTAATTTAATGCTTGCGGTACCTGTGCAAAACTGGTAGTGATAAACATCAAGCAGCTTGCCACAATTGCAATTAAACAAGTAGTCATCCTTTTCATAGTTGGATAAATTATGGTTTATAATTAATTTGATTTTTAGAATTTATAATTCATCAAATATAAATAATATAAAGTAAAAAGTCAATAGAGGACAAGCTTTTTTTAGAAATGACTTTTCAACTATATTAAACTGTGATATTTAGATAGAGATACAAAATTGCAGATTAGTTTAGTTTCCTCCCTTAATAATAGTTCTTAAAACAAAAACTGAATGCCCAAAACAGTGTGTATGTTTTTACTTTCACTAAGGTTGAAACCTGCAGCCAACAATATAATGATGTTTTTATTGACTGTATATCTTGCCCCTGCATTTAATATAATATCATCCCATTTACTTGCAGAAATATCATAAAAAGCATCAAATTCAAGCATTGCTTCAAACTTATCGCCAAATCCTTTACCTGCAAGTATACCTGATTTTATGTATTTATATCCCTTCTCACTCCAGCCAAACCCCAATTCACAGCCTAAAGTGATTACGGAATCAATAGACTTTTCAAATTCAAGCGGCAACAGATATGCAATAGAATCTTTTGAATTCAATGGAGCATTTATTTGAGGGTATGTGGAAACAGATATTTTGCTTTTATCTTCATCCAGAAACCTGTATTTCACTCCCAGTAACGGACTGCCTAATCTATTAAAATTTTCTTCTTTACCTGAATAAATTAAATATGGTATTTCCATTTTAAGCTGTATGTGTTCAGTCAAACCATAGTTTAAGTCAAATAAAGGAATTTGATATTCAGTCTCAGGCTTTGAAATATCAGAATTAACAGAAACATTTAATTCAATTTTTCCTTTAGGAGCAGTACCCGGGTCGTCGGTTATCATAGGTGGTCCGCCACCTTGAGCATTCAAAAACTCATAAGCAGCAAACAAGAATAAAACAAGAAGTTTTCTGGTATAATTAAGAATCATCGGATTCATCAAACATTATCTATGTAAGCCAACGACAAATGCTGGTCAGAGTTGATTTAAGTTGCCTATGAGTTATTAATCTTTTTTATATGATACAGGATTATTTAACATCATCCGCTGAGAAGGTTTCAGGTTAAGCAGTTTCTTTAGATTTTCCTGATCCATAGTTGCTCTTGGCCTTGTAGCCAAGCCAACAGAGGCACAAAAAACAGCTATGTTTTCTGACACCAATCCGGCATCTTCTGCTGCTAATACTAACTTTGTTGAATCATTTCCTGATTTAAACTTTGATATATCAGACACCAATAGGCAAAAAACAGGAGGAATATCAGTAAAACTTTGTTTGCCAATGCATAAGTTCCTCTTGTCACCTTCAGCTACCAGATTTAGTGCATTCTTAACAGCATCATATAAGTATGCGCCTGATTTAAGAAATACATAAACATCAATATCCTGTGCGTTCATAGCGGATGGAGCAGTACGTTTACCTGTAGCATGTCGATTGATGCCGTTAGCTGCCCATAACAGATCGGACAGATCCTGCAGTTTTAATGCGGCTGTATCCCATTTAGTGGCAGATGCTCTTAAAGATAATGCCTTCATTACAGGCAGCCCTTTTGTAGTATCGGGCGGATTTAATACTATAACCTTTGTCCCTTGTGCAAATAATGATGTTGCTATTACGGCAAAGCAAAATTGAATGATGATCTTCTTCATAGGTTTATCTTTTTAATTAGTTATTTATTTTTTCTTCTGCGGGTATCCTATTGTATGTCCAAATATCACCCGTTGGTCTTTCCGCAACTTTAACAGTGCTGATAGTTCCTGTTTATTGCAGTTATGAAACCATGATGCCAGTCCCTGAGAAGCGGCAAAAAGGTATATATTTCCAGCTATGATTCCTGTGTCAACAAAATAATATGACTTCTGAACTTCGGGATTTTGAAGACCCGGTTCCTGGAAACCTTTAGTGTTGGCAAGCTTATCTATATCGGCAACATAGATCAGGCGAACAGGGGCTTTATCGCCTAAACTAAGCTGTCCTTTTCCTATTGCATGTCTGCGAAAGTCGCCTGCAATAACAGGAATCAGCTTGTGAAGAAAGGCATCATACAAATAAATACCTTCTTTCAACGCTACATAAAGATATATTTCCTGCGAATTGCTTGCAGTTGCTGCAGTTCTTCCGCCAATGCCAAAAGGACCTTTCTTTCGGTTTACTCCACAAGCAGCCCATAGAAGATTTGAAAGTGTTTGCAGCGGAAGCTTTTTATCGCTTATTTCACGTATGGTCTTCCTTTGCTTAATTGCATTAAATACTGTTTTATCTTTAACAGCTTTAGGTTTCTGCAGAATGATAGGAACAATTTTTTCTACTTTTTCGTTAACCTTATCTGAATTTTGCTCTTTAATTATATGTCTTTTATTCATTTTCAATTCTTATTATTTCACAGGCAAATTTAAAACATTTTGCTTTCCTTATAATTATATACAAAAGGCTAATCTTAATATTGCATTTACACAGTTTTTAGCAAAAGGTCTCTGTTATTTGGAATAAGCTGTGAATAAAACCGGTTACACTATGAGTTATCGGTTCGATTACTATCGTTATTGGTTTGATGACTATAAATATTTCCGAAACTCCTATCACCATCGGTCTGATGTCAATAGATATTTCCGAAGTTACTATCGTCATCGGTCTGATGTCAATAGATATTTCCGAAATTCCTATCGTCATCGACTTAATGACTATCGTTATTTCCGAAGTTACTATCGTCATCAGCTTGATAACTACTTTATCTTAATTACACAGGAGACATTTTAGCTTTGTTTAGAGGTTTATAAAGCCCGAACTTATTTAAATATATAATAAAGTGCTTAAAATCATACTACTAATGCACAATAACGCCAAATCTTTCCAATATTTCTTATTGTTTCTTTGAGTTTTAGTGTTTTTGCGGCAAGATTATAAATCTCTACAAAAGTTATAGTTCCTTAAATCAGTTTAAAAAAAACCAATGTTTTTCCAATTTTACTAAAATAGGAGGGAAGCAGAGGTTAAATGAAAAGATTCTAAATAAGGCCATTCAAATACTTAGCTGTTAAAAAAATAATAGGGGTTAGACAGGTTAAGCAAAGTGATAATTGTTGTTAATAACTATCAAAATGTATAAATGTAAACAGTCATGATTTTGAACAATATTGTATATATCTGTAACAAGCATATAAATATTTTTGTATAGTTATGTGTAATTTACACTTATCAATAACATTTGGAAATTATGTTTAATATAATAATATTATATATATTAAAAATCAGTTATTTATAAAATATACTTAAACTAATAGTTCAATAAATAAATACGATTTTCATATTATGATGATAATACAATAGTATAATACTGACAAATAAATATATTATATAAGTTATTTAAATAATAAATTCAGCACATACAATTGTAATTATATAAATACATTTGTAATATTAATAAAGTTACTTTGGTAAACAATATTATTATTACATTTGTCAAATTTTAATTTACAAAAATATGAACAGCAGGATACAGTTAATTTTGAAAACCAAAAATATTTCAGCGTCAAAATTTGCCGATGAGATCGGAGTTCAACGTTCAAGTATATCTCATATTTTATCCGGAAGGAATAATCCGAGCCTGGATTTTATTCAAAAGATACTTAAACGCTTCCCGGATATTAATTCCGACTGGATATTAACTGGCAAAGGAAGCATGTACATCGAACCTGACCTTTTTAACATTATAGAAGAGCATAAAACCGGAAAAGTAACGCAAACTTCAATTTTAAACGATTCTCAACAGGATATTTTGATGGAAGAAACGCCGCAAATAAGCGATATTGAAGAAATTCCAGTTCAGAAGGAAGAGAAAGCTAAACAGCATATCCCGGTTCAGAAATCAAAAGAGAGCGTGCAAAAAGAAATCCATACTCCTATTCAGGAAGCCGATCAGAGAAAGGTAATGGAAAGAACAAAGAAATCAGATAACAGGAAAATTGACAGGATAGTGATATTTTATTCAGATAAATCCTGCATAGAATATTTCCCGGAATAAATTTAGTAGTAAGCAGTTTCTGACTCTGCATAAATCCAACTACAACTTCCAACTTTGAAATTATCAAAGCTTATATATTAATGTCTGTCCTGTTTTGAAAAGAAGAAATTGCATTCAATTTCGGCATTTCCATCGCTGTCGGAACCATGAACTGCATTAGCCTCCACGCTTGTTCCATAAAGCTTCCTTATAGTACCTGCAGCAGCATCTGCAGGATTGGTCGAGCCTATAAGTTTACGGTAGTCTTCCACGGCATTTGCTTTTTCAAGTATGGCCACTACAACAGGTCCTGACGACATGGAAGCTA
>JBEKEO010000167.1:0-6914 GCA_050013795.1 Bacteroidales bacterium | reverse complement strand
ACGTTATAAAGTGTATTATCATATACGATCTTAAGAGAAGTATCAGGATTGACCTGTATAAGCGAATCAGTAAGAAGATTATTCAAACTTAGCGAAGTTTTGATAAGCGGTGCCATTACCGAAACATCCCAGCTTGCTTTGCCGGGATCTTTACGGCACGAAAAAAGCGAAATAATTAAAATAACTGTCAATATTGTTTTCGGCAACAGTTTCATATATATTCAAATAATAATGATGTAAATTTACGAAAAAAGATTTTACCGGTATGTAAATGAATAAAAATATCATATTTGTAAGTTATTTGTAAATTCAGAATTAACAAATTCAGAATTGTATATTTGATTTATTATTTATCTTTATGCCCGTATTAAACAGATAGTGTTATTCGTAGTTAACAATCATTTAAATTAATATTTATGAATAGAATTAAAACTTCAACACGGATTTTATCATTTATTGCAATAGGAACATTATTAATGTTTGCAGGCAGTTGTAAGAAAGACACGGGCAGCACCACTACACCTGTTACTCTTCCTTCAATAACTACATCCGGCATAAGCCGTTTAACACAAGTATCAGCAGCCTGTGGCGGAGATATAACTTCTGATGGCGGAGGTACTATTACCGTTAGCGGAATTTGCTGGTGTACTTCAGGAACACCTACCACAAGCAGCAGCAAAACTACTAATGGTTCATCATCCGGAAGCTTTACAAGTTATCTGACAGGGCTTAGCGCCAGCACCAGATATTATGTATGCGCTTATTGCACTAACAGTGCAGGTACTGCCTACGGCAGTGTTATTTCTTTTATAACAAAAGCCAGCGGCACAGTTTACGATATTGACGGCAATGCTTATGATACGATTTCAATAGGATCACAGGTGTGAATGATGAGTAATTTTAAAGCAACTCATTACCGCAATGGTACTGCTATTCCTTATTCTACAAGTTCTTTGTCCACGGGAGCATATTGCTATTATGCCACTTATGATACAGCTAAATACGGAATGCTTTATAACTATTATGCTGTAATTGATGTTGACAGCCTTGCACCAACAGGCTGGCATGTGGCTACCAATGCCGATTACACAAAGCTTGTAAACTCCCAAGGCGGAGCTTCCACTGCCGGAGGACATCTGAAAGAAGCAGGCACTGCCGACTGGACTTACCCCAATACAGGAGCTGACAATTCAAGCGGTTTTACTGCTCTTCCGGGTGGGTATTATGGCGGTTCTGATATAGCTCAAGCAGGCAACTTTTGGTCATCTACTGCCAGCGGTTCCAATGCATTTTATTTATATCTTTTTTATGGCAGCGCTGCCTCTCAACAAAATACCGGACTTAAAACATTATACCTTAGCGTACGCTGCGTAAAGAATTAGTGATTTGGTATTAATAGCCCGTTTTCAGGCGCTATATTTCATACCGCTTCTTTTATCATAGTTAGCAGCATTTTGAATTTAGCAACAGCATTCACAGCGTGAGGCACATTGGCAGGCATGATAATGCTTTTACCTGCATCAAGCAAGAAGGATTTTCTGTTAATTATTATTTCACCTTTGCCTTCCAGAACCTGCACCATGGCATCGAAGGGAGCAGTGTGCTCGCTTAGTTTTTGTCCTTCATCGAATGCAAAAAGGGTTACATTCCCTGTTTTCTTTTCAAGCACCTGTTTGCTTACTATGCCATTTGCCGGATAGTCAACCAATGCTGCAAAATCAAGTATTGTGGCTTTTTCAAAGAGATTTGTTCCCATGATTTTCTAATTTAAAAATATTTTCAGATCATTGTCAACTGTGGTAATGGGAGCAATACCAAATGTTTCAACAAGTACTTTGGCTATGTTTGGCGATAAGAAACCCGGCAGGGTAGGGCCAAGATGAATGTTCCTGACTCCAAGAGAAAGCAATGCAAGCAGAACAATGACCGCTTTTTGTTCATACCAGGCAATATTATATGCAATAGGCAAATCATTAATATCATTCAACTGGAAAACTTCTTTCAGCTTCATAGCAATTAAAGCAAGAGAGTATGAATCGTTACATTGGCCTGCATCCAGTACTCTTGGTATCCCGCCTATATCGCCTAACTGCAATTTATTATACCTGTATTTTGCGCATCCTGCCGTAAGAATAACAGTATCTTTAGGAAGCTGTTCGGCAAATTTTGTATAATAATCGCGCTCCTTCATCCTGCCATCGCATCCTGCCATTACAAAGAATTTTTTTATTGCGCCAGATTTAACGGCTTCTACAACTTTATCGGCAAGTGCAAAGACCTGTTCATGCGCAAAACCGCCAATGATCTCTCCTTTTTCAATTTCCTTCGGTGGTTTGCATTTCTTTGCTAATGCAATGATTTCGGAAAAATCTTTTTGTCTGCCTTTTTCTCTTTCAGGAATATGTTTGATACCGTCAAAACCAACAGCTCCGGTTGTAAAGACCTTATCCCTGTATCCTGCATTTACCGGGGGAGGAACAAGACAATTGGTCGTGAAAAGTACAGGGCCGTTAAATGTTTCAAATTCTTCACGCTGTTTCCACCATGCATTGCCGTAGTTACCTGCAAAGTGTTTGTACTTTTTAAAAGCAGGGTAGTAGTGGGCAGGAAGCATTTCGCTGTGCGAATAAACATCAACTCCTGTTCCTTCGGTTTGTTTCAGCAGTTCTTCCATATCTTTCAGGTCATGACCGGAAACCAGTATTGCCGGATTGTTACGCACGCCAATATTTACTTTGGTCAGTTCAGGATTTCCGTAAGTTGATGTATTGGCTTTATCCAGCAGCGCCATCACCTTTACTCCGTAAGAACCTGTTTCCATCACCAGCTTTATCAGTTCGTCTTTTGACAGAGAATCATTGGTAGTGGCAGCCAGACCTCTCTGCATGAATTCCCAGATGCTTTTATCTTCAAAACCTAAATTGAATGCATGTTCTGCATAGGCAGCCATTCCTTTGATGCCAAATATCACCATATATTTCAATGAACGGATATCTTCGTCGGCAACTGATAATATCCCTATCGTCTTTGCTTTTTCTTCAAAAACTTTTTCATCATCGGAATACCATGTGGCCGATTCATGCAGCTTGCCTTCAATTTTTCCGCCAGCTTTTTCAAGTTCGTTTTTTATTTGTGTTCTTAGTTTTAAACCTTTGCGTATCCTTTCAATAAATACTTTTTTATCGAAGTTAGCATTGGTAATGGTTGTGAACAAACTGTCGAAAACGAATTTATTCACTTCATCATTTTCGATACCTTTTTTACGCGCTTCCGTGCTGTATATGGAAATTCCTTTCAATACAAATATCAAAAGGTCCTGAAGATTGGCGACATCATCATTTTTACCGCATACTCCTTTAATGGTGCAGCCAACTCCCTTGGCTGTTTCCTGGCATTGATAGCAAAACATACTCATAATTTTTTCTCCTGTTTTTTTGTGTGGCTAAACTATTTTAGTTTTATTTAAACGTAATTAAGATGTTATTAAATATGCATTAAGTTCATATTAAGATGAATTTTATCTATAGTATTATACTGAATTTTATTCCCACGATTCTTTTATTATTTCACCTTTTAGGCTAAGCACTATAAGTTTTATAGGCACTTTGCGTTTAGCTTTTTCAGCGCCCGATTTTACTATGCTTAACAAACCTCCGCAACAGGGCACTTCCATAATGGCTACTGTTAGCGTATTGATATTGGCCTCATCTATCATGGCGGTTATCTTTTCTTCATATATTTCCATGTCTGAATCAAGTTTAGGACATGCAATACCAATTGCTTTTCCTTTCATCATGTCGGAGTGAAAGCCTCCCATGGCAAATGCTGTGCAGTCGGCAGCAATTAATACATCGGCATTTTTAAAATAAGATGCATTGGGGCTTATCAGGTGCATCTGTACCGGCCATTGCCTTAATTGCGAAGGGACTTTCCCTTTGAAAGTTTCTGATTCATTCTTTACTTCTTCACGGTAGTCGAGTGTCTGAGCACCGGGGCAACCGCTGTGAGTTTTCTTTTCCATTGTTTTATTATTTAAAAAGTCAGTATTTATATTGTTCTCTTTCAGATAATCCAAACCCTGCTTGTAATATTCCATTTCACCATGCTCTTTCAAATGGTTAAGATGCGCTTTGATGGTGTTCTCGCCCTGCGTAGCTATTATTTCCATCACCTTGCGTTCGCTGTATGGTTCGGCTTCTCTTTCCTCAACGGTAATGGCATCCAAAGGACAATGACCAAGACAGGCGCCAAGTCCATCGCAAAACAGGTCGCTTATTAGTCTTGCTTTACCATCAATTATTTGCAAAGCGCCTTCCTGACAGTTGGGTATGCACAGTCCGCAGCCGTTGCATAGTTCCTCGTCAATTTTTACAATCTTCCGTTTCATATTATACCTTTATAATGATATGTCGTATATCGTTTTATTCTTTAAATAATTCCTGAACTCATTGGTGAACTTTTCGCCGAAGTTGCCGAAAACGCAATTGCTGAATTGGCATTCGCCGTTATGGATATTGCATTTGCTTTGCTCCAGTGAGCCTTCCATTAATTCATATATTTCCAGTAATGATATCTCTTTGCTGTGCTTATTTATTATGAAACCGCCTTTCGGCCCTCTTATTGATTTGATATAATTGTTTTTTACCAATTGTTGCAGAACTTTTTCAAGGTGGTTCTTCGAGAAATTAGTAAGCTCTGCTATTTCATTGGCATTCATCTGCCTTTTGGTTTTGGCAATAAGTGCAAGGCTGTGAACGGCTATGGATGATGCTTCGGATATATTGAAAATTTTACTCATTATTATCGTATAGTAGCAAATAGGTATTTCAATACCACAAATATATATATATTAAATTGAACAAGTCAAGAAAAAATGAACTTATTTCTTAAATATTTTTTAACTGACTGGATAATAGTGAATTAAAATTGTGTGTATAATGTTTTTCTTTTTAGACATTTATTTACGCCTGATATTATACCCTAACCCTCCCGACAAGTCGGGACATAGGGCTGGAATATTAAAACATTTAAAAGAATAAGAAGGTGTCATTTTTTAGACTCATCCCTAAATCCCTTCTCTATAGATAGAGAAGGGACTTTATAGCTCCCCTCTATGCTTGCAGAGAGAGCCTGTCCCGATTTATCGGGAGGCTGGGGGTGAGTCATAATATTGTTAATATTAGATTATGTTTTTTTACTTTAAAACTTCGAAAAATACCCTAACCGATTTAGATTGCTGAAAACAGGCAAAAACCTACCGTTAACTGATTAAAAGCTACCGTAAACTGATTCTCTCTTGCTTACGGCTATGGCGTTTCGTAACTTTATACCAGAGAAAATGCAATACAAACAACGTTCTTTGAAATAGTGATAAGTTGAGATGCTAAAAAACAGTATCCGTTAATTTTAGTGTGATTAGAGTAGAAGTAACAGAATAAGGAGTAATTGCAGAAACAACATTAGTAAGCGGAACTTGGTACTCAGCACACCGTCAGCGGTAACCAACGTACCGTCAGCGATGACCAGCGTACCGTCAGCGGTGACCAGCGTACCGTCAGCGGTGACCAGCGTACCGTCAGCAATGACCAGCATACCGTCAGCGATGACCATCATCCCGTCAGCGGTGACCAGCATACCGTCAGCGATGACCGGCCTACCGTCAGCGATGACCAGCATACCGTCAGCGATGACCATCATCCCGTCAGCGGTGACCATCATACCGTCAGCGATGACCATCATCCCGTCAGCGATGACCATCATCCCGTCAGCGATGACCATCATCCCGTCAGCGATGACGAGCGCCTTTTTTGAAATGCACAGTACCTTAAATATCAGTTCAATTTAATTAGTAACAATTTAAAACAGGAAATCATGAAAAAAAATCTTCTCAAATCTGTACATATAGGATATGGCAGATTTATACTGGTAGCAATACCGGTAATTAGCAATGGAAAAGTAAAACGTGCCCGCGCAGTGTTGAATATGGATAAATTAAGATCCATAGGGGCCTTTTCAAACAAAATGGAGCTTATAAGAGAAAGCATCCGGAACAATGCAGCTTCGTTCCCTGCACCGCCTGTATCGGTGGCTAATGGCGGACAGTTCGACAACGACATCAAGGCGTTGAATTCGTCCCAGTTCGCGCTCGTCTCCGGACGAGTGCAACAAAACGAAGTATCGTTTGGTGTAGTTTGCAAAACAGCATACATTTCGCGCTCGCTTGTCTATGGGTAAACAGTAAATGACAGTAAAGAAGTTTATTAAGGAATAAAGATTAATATTTCAAAGATTTGATAAAAAGCTGCTCAAACGAACAGCTTTTTTTATCTTTGCATGTATCAAAAATTAAAAACAAGATGAGAACATTAGCCATTTTAGTTATAATAGCTTATTCGGCTGTAACGAGTTGTAATAATACCAGCAGTAACAGCAACGCCAATGGCAGCAATACCAAAAATAGTGACAGCAGCAGTAAAAGTAGTAATATAAGCAGCAGCAATAACAGCGATAATAAAAGTAACAGCAGCACTGCTTCTGACAATAAAAACAACCAGAATACTGTTGATAACAACAAAAAAGCAACCAGGACTGCTGTAAAATACGATTATGAAGTTGCTGTTGGTGCATCTTTCAGTATAGAACTTGGATCGAATCCAACAACAGGATACCGCTGGCACTGGGTTAACAGGAGTTCAGTAAGCACGGTGGATACAACAGGGTACAAATATGTTTCAAGCCATCCCGGTATGATGGGAAGCGGGGGTAAGGAAACATGGATATTTACCGGCAAGAAAGCAGGCACCGATTCACTTAAGTTCCAGTACAATCGTTCCTGGGAAAAGAAACCCGCAGTCAATTTGAAAGAATTTAGTGTAAAAGTTGATTAAGCGGGATTTCGCTGAAAATGTACAAGC
>JBEKEO010000166.1:0-6939 GCA_050013795.1 Bacteroidales bacterium | reverse complement strand
GGGTAATAAAAGTACCAGTTAGTGAAATAGTATGAAGGGTAACCTATATAAACCAGGTTTCCATAAGGGTCATAATAAAAGCCGCAATCATACCAATACGGATAAGGATACCAATAGCTGTATGGATACCAGGAAGGATATCCAAACCAGTATGGATAAGGATAGCATACGTAAGTAGTTATATATTCAGGACTGGGAGTTTCGTTTATTTCTTCCTGAGTATAACCGTTTGATTTGGCATAATCAGTGGCTGCACTTTTTAAATCATTGGCTTCCTGAGGGTCTTGCTGAATATTTTGTTTCCATGTGGCAGCATCTTCTGCATTCTGCCTAACTTCAGCAAGGTTTAATGAGTCCATTCTGTGGATAACTCCTACAGAATCACGCCTGAAATGATCTCCAATCCTTACAGTAAGGCTAAGGTGGTCATTTAAGAGGCTTACAATTTCAGGATACTGCGTAAGCACCTTTATTGCATGTTGTGTTACAGGAGGATATTCAGAAAGTATCTGGTCAAACTGGGTATTTGTCTGAGTCTGCATATCATCAAGCTTTTTCAGTGTTTCATAATATTTCTCTCCGTACTTTAATGCAGTTTCATGAATTTCTTCAGGATAATTGACAAGGATTTTAGCAATTTCTTCTTTAGATTTTTTACCTCCCTGCGCCAGATCAGATATCAAACCGTTGTACCTGCTAAGGTTCCAGAAATCTTCCTGTTCTTCTTTAGAATAACTGCCAATGGCATCGGAGAAACCGCTGCTCGAATTTTTCTGCAGACTTGCAATATTAACAATAGCTGCAGGATATTCGCAGACTTCAAAAATATCAAGGCGGATAGAATCAGGGTATAATACCAGTGCATTGAAAGCAGCCGAATCTTCTCTTGTAGAGTGTTTGGTTGTTTGAGTTTGCTGTTGCGCAAAACTTTCATTATTAATACAAAGAATAGCCAAAACAGCTAATATATTGATAAAAATGATTTTTTTCATGTGAATTAATTTAAGTTAGAAACTAATAGATATTATATTTTGTAAAATTATAAAAATTTAAGCAACATCATAATTACCGCAAATCTCATACCAAAAATAAAAACAAAGTTCACTTAACCAATAAATTTTCTAACCAACCATATGATCAAACTCAGAACCATACTAATAAGTATGGTGCTGGCAAGCGGCATATAGAAAGAAAAATTATCACGCTTAATTTTTATGTCGCCTGGCAGATTGCCGAGCCAGTTAAATTTATCGCCAAACAACCAGATGATAAGTCCAATAACAATGATGATGATTCCAGCAATAACAATGATCTTTCCTATGCTTTGCATTTATCCTTTAATTTATTCAATTATCTTATACTTTTTCATCGCTTGTTCCAGTGTGCATGCGTTGAAATGCCACCATTCCGTTTCTATATTATAGAAACCCGCTTTATACATCACTTTCCTCAATAACTTCCTGTTATCGATCTGCTTCTCCGAAAGCATGCCTTCTTTTAACAGCTTGGCTTCGCTTTCAGGGTATGCCAGTTCGCCTTCATAATCAAAGGGTGTTCCCATATCCAGCGCCTGATGCTTATCATCAAGTATACTAATATCAACAGCTGCACCGAAATTATGCAGGCTTCCAAGCTTAGGGTTGGAAAGGAATTTTATTTTTTCGTTAAAAGGGATCTTTAAAGTGTCCCACATCTTCTGCTGAACAGAACGCGGACGAACCGCATCGTAGATTATCAGGCGATAATGTTCTTTTAATTCATTTAGATATTTCTGTGCATGTACTAACTTTTCAGCAACATCTTTTTGCAGGTATGCTTTTTTAAAATCACCATACATGTTGCCATGCATAAAATTATCAATGCTTGCATATTTCAATTCAACAGCAATAGTTGTATCAAGCGTATGAATATCTATAAGTCCTGCATGTATGCATGTCAGTTCAATTGCAGATAAAGGTTTCCTGACATTGGTTTTACTAAATAAATCTTTTCTTGATAAATGAGATTTAACGCTATTCTCAGTGCAACTAATAATAAGACCCGAAACAATAAAAGCAATAACGATATTTTTCATTTCTTCTTCGGTTGCTGCTTTTGCTGGTTGGTATTTTTCGGTGGCGCTGAAACAACTTCAGCCACTATGGTAAGTTCTTTCTTAGGTTTTGGTGTGTTGCTGTATACTGTAATAGTTTCATCCTTCTTTCCTAGTTCTTCCTTACTGTCGAAAAGGATATTTATTTGTCCTTTGGCGCCGGGAAGTACAGGATCTTTAGGAAAATCGGATACCGTACATCCGCAACTTGTTTCAACGCCTGAAATTATCAGATCAGCCTGTCCTGTATTCTGAAAAGTAAAACTAAATACTTTCTTTTCGCCTTCTGTCACTTTGCCAAAATCATGCATGTCTTCAGTAAATGTGATCTCAGGTTTCTTCTTCATCGACTTCAATGAATCGCCCGACTGGTACATGATGATCTGTATTTTTCTTTCAAGAGCAGCCGCCCTGCTGTATATTGAATTACGCTGATCATGGGGATTATCGCTTACCAGCGGATTAGCCTGTGATTTTCCAACCGGATCTTCATGTATCTCAAGTACACCTCTATCCGGTGAAGTTCCATTCATGTATTTAACAAACACTCCATTATTATAATCCCTGAAATAATTGATAAGACTGGATATCCTTCGTTTTGCCAGCCTGATATTATATTCCGTTGTCTGAAGCGGACTGCAAAAACCTTTTACTGTAATCTTAACATTCTTTCCTTTCTGCAGGTCTTTCAGCAGCCATTGCGACATTTGTTCCAGCTTGCCGAAACCGCTTGCCACATAATTATCAAAAAATTCATCAATATCTTTAATGGCTTTTGTTTTATCATTGCCTTTTAATCCATTCGAATATTCGTTCTCATAAGTCTCCTTCATATCAATATAATCTGCAAGGGTTGTCTTGTAATCAAGCTTTGTAAGAGTATCAGGAGAAACAGGATCTGGAATATCATTATGAAAATACAGGGTAAGCGGAAGCAGGTCTTTAATGCTTTTCTCGTAATTAACAGTGTCGGGTTTTGTTACAACAAGGGTATCATGTTTTGCTGCTTTCGGCTTTAGCCATTCGTACGACCAAATATCATTGCAGCAGGTTTCGCCTTTAATGAAAAATGAACCCGGACGATTAGAGGTGAAATATCCATCAGAATCAACTTCGTCAACGGTAAAATACATATCGTTGTAACTGGTATTAATAGGGTAACCCATGTTCTGAGGCGGAGTCCATTCATTCAGTCCTCCTTTTGTTCTGAAGATATCAAAACCACCAAGCCCGCTATGCCAGTCGCTGCTGAAATAAAGGGTTTTGGTTTTATTATAGTAATACGGGGACATCTCATCGCCTGGCGTATTCACTATGCTGCCAAGGTTAGCCGGGTCGAAATATTTCCCGTTTTTATAAATGGAATACCATATATCATTCTTGCCCATGCCGCCGGGCCTGTCGGAAACAAAATACAGCACTTCGCTCCCATCGTCCATTTCCTCAACCGTAGGCTGTGTAGAAGTATATCCTTCCATGTTTATCTTGTCATTAAGCTTAACCGGTTCCTGCCATTTGCCTGCTTTCAGCTCGCTCATATAAATGGCGCATTTCATATTCACTATCTTTTCGGGAGTGCAGCGTGTAAAATACATGCGTTTATGATCAGGGCTATATGCCACATCAACATCATTAAATTCTTTGTTATTAAACTTTACCGGTAATTCCTTACCCTTCGACCATCCTGCCATGGTCATCTTCGACTTATATATCTTCGCTAAATCAAAATTCGGAAGCAGGTAATCGAACTCTTCTGTTGCATTCGGCCTGAGCGCTGAATAAATAAGTGCAGTATCGCCCAGCTGAACAGCGCCAAACTCATCATAAGGAGTATTTACATTTTCACGGAGATGAGTAATCAATACCCCAACAGTATCGCGCATCAGCTTTTTAGCGTATTCACAAGCATCTGCCTCGTGCAATGCTTTTTCAGAATAATAGTTTTTATCTTTATTATGTGCAGTGTAATAGGACAGGAAATTGTCATGCGCTTCAGTATACCTTCCATTGCTCTTGTTCATCAAAGCAAGATAAAAAAGAGCCAGCGGATATTCTTTGCTTTTTCCTGATTTGTTTACATAAGCATACCACTTTTCAGAGTTCTTGTAATCGTTGAAAAGGCGGCAGGATTCGGCATATTTATATGCAACCGAAATATCATTGGTATCCTGCTTAAGTACGGGCAGGTAATAGGTTGATGCGCTGTAATAATCGCCATCGGCAAAAGCCGCATCGCCCTGTTTCAGGTTATCTTCCCGCGATTGTGCTGCAACCAAACAGGTATAACATAAGCCTGTGAAAAGCAATACCTTCCTGATATGTTTTATACTGAATAAATTGCACATGCTCACAAAAGTAATGATATATTTGAAAAGCGAATAATGCGCTTTACGAATTTTAATCAAGTATCCCTTTAATGTGGAAAATCTTTTAATTTTGTAAAAAATATAAAGTTGATAACCGATTACCTGCTTTCAACTATATTGATAAACTTTAAAATAAAAATATCATGAAAAAAATATCAGTTTCCATTAACGCATTGGCACAAAAGATAAGTAAAACCAATTCAATAATTATTTCAGCTTTATTGTTTTTGCTGGCTTCATGCAATCCATATATCAATAAAATTTATGAAGGCCAATATACGTTTGATATAAGTCCGAATAATGAAGTAATTATTAATGAATCGCTGAAAACTTTTTTAGCGCAAAACAAAAGCCCGAAGTTTGTTTTGCGGACACCCGAAACTAAATCGGTAACCGAAGAAGAAAAAACTGCGAATGAACTTTATTATACCACGATTGAGAAAACCCTGATGAAACATGGATACACAGTACGCGACAGGTCGCTGCTTAACGAACTGGTGCATCAGGGTCAAAGCTATGAACAAATAGCCAAAAGCATTGACACCGACCTGATTCTTGAAATACAGGGCATTAAAAATTATAAAAGCGACATTTATAATTATACAATCCCTTCAAAGAATTTCAGCGGTAACCTGGCAAATGCATATTATATTATACCTGGTCAAAAAACCAACAGGGGTGGTGGTTGTGGCCCAGGTGCATCAACACCTGCCACTTTCCAAAGACTGGGGCCCATTTCAAGAAATTATACCCAGATTGAGATTAAAATTGTCCTTATCAAATCAGGCGAATTTGGCGGATATATGAAACTGAATTATGATGGTTATGGTTCGTGGGTTAGTTTTTTCCTTGCAATGAGCGAAAAAAAGAAAACCGGTGAGATAACTGAAAAGAGTTGTAAAAAAATTGGCTGGGATAAAAATGATGTGAATTATAATTCTCTCGACTTTAATTATTATATCACGAACGACCAGGGAAAAGAAAAGGTATTTGAAGGCTTGACCATGATGATGCTGAATAAAATGGGCATGGGAAACTAGTTATTTTGAAATCACGATAAACAAACATAAAAATAATAAGTAAGTTTATTATTACTGATCCCCCAAATAATCATTCAAGAATAAAAGAAAAACAGCTCTGCCAAAGCAGAGCCGTTTTCATTATAAATAAGTACGGAATGTTATTTTTTATTTAGTGTTGCTGGGGAGTGGGCTGCTGAACATCCTTGCAATATTTGTCAATCTTTACCTGAGCGCCGGCAAAGCATTTATCTTTTGCCGTGTTAAAATCGGTACATGCATCAGCTTTTTGTTTTAAGTGAAGATTTGCAAGGCCACGAATGAAGTAATACTGTCCTTCGTCGGGTTTTAATTCAATCATCTTTGCACAATCGGATTTCGCTCCTTCATAATCTTTTTTATCCATTTTCAGCAATGCCCTGTTTTTATAAGCCAAACCAAAATCAGGCTTTAATTCGATAGCTTTACTATAATCAGTGAGTGCGCCGTTAGTATCCTTGCTTGCATATTTTGCTTTACCGCGCAAAAAATAAGCTTCAGCATAATCAACTTTGCGATAGATGGCTGAATCGTAATCAACAACAGCGCCTTTATAATTCTTCCCTTCCATTTTTATTTTAGCCCTGTCGAAATATCCTATCTCCGAAGTGGGTTTCAACCTGATAGCAGTGGTGTAATCGGCTAAAGCGCCGGCAGTGTCTTTCAAATTAAACTTGGTTTCAGCTCTTTCAATATAGAATTCTGCATTATCAGCTTTATTCTTTATAGCATTATCAAAGTCGGTTAAAGCTCCTGTGTAATCTTTCGTTCCATACTTTTTACATTCTGCTCTATGAAAATAAGCAGCTGCCATATTTGAAGGATATTCAGAATTTTTATTGATGGCATTATTAAAATCGCCTAATGCTCCAGTATAATCTTTCGATTTATATTTGGCAAGTCCGTTTTCGTAATACGTTTTAAAACTTGTTGTATCCTGCGCAAATACGCCGGTAACAAAGAGAGCGAACATCGAAAGCAACACAAATTTTCCATACAATTTAGATTTCATAACATCATAGTTTTAGGGTTAAACAATTTTAGGAACTACAAAAATGTAAAAAAATTATCTAATGAGAAAATAATTTATGAAGCTATTAACAAATTTCAAGCCAAAAACTTCATTTCAGCAATAATCTTATGAATTTACTAAATTATACCATTTGGAAATATTAGATAGTGCAGAACTGTTTTATACTTTACAGGTGGAAAAAATTGTAGTCGCTATAAAAAACATTCCATCTGAAAATAGTCTCGGTTGTAGTGATGAATAACACAATAAATATGAGTACGATAATTCGATAGTTTTCATTTTTGATCCATGAAAATGCACGGTTCAAACCCTGCACATAGAGCAATAAAAATGGTATCATAGCGGCAGTAATCAGTCGGCCGGAAACAAAAAATGGAAAGAAGTTAGATG
>JBEKEO010000165.1:0-6960 GCA_050013795.1 Bacteroidales bacterium | reverse complement strand
CCACCCACGCTTACCGGTATCTCGGAAGATGGTTCATTAATTGCAGCTTCTATGAAAATGGCTATTGAAAATATGCTTACCGATAATAACATCGATCTGGTATTATTGCACAGCCCCGGAACTGTAAAAGGTGACGAGGCCGAAATGAATGCGATAAACGAAGTGTTTAAAGGAAACATGCCAAACCTGTTCTCTAACAAATGGAAGGTCGGTCATTCATACTCTGCTTCTCCAGCATTAAATCTTGAACTGGCACTTCTCTGTCTTCAGAATAATTTTTATCCTGTATTTCCTTATAAAACGGAAATATCAAACCGCGCAAGAAATATTCATAAGGTGATGATCAATGCAACTGGGTTCGGTGGAAATGCAACCTCTATCATTATATCATTACCTGATTTGCTTTTCTGATCATTCCTGATGGCAAAAGGAATAAAACATATTATCAGCACTTCATACAGTTATTTGCTTGGACGGATAATAGAAAGAACTGAAAGCGAAGTTAGTCCTTGCCTTGAAGTAACCCACATGAACGGTAAGTATATGCTGAACTCCCTGAATTCAAACTACTCCTGCGGCATGCTGCAAAAGGTCTTTGAGATAGAATTCGATAAAATAAAACTGAAAGAAAGAAAAATTAAAGATGTGCTGGTCCTTGGGTTTGGTGCCGGAAGTGTGGCTTCTATTTTGCTTGAAGATTATAAAATGGATTGCAATATAACAGGAGTGGAAAAAGATGAAAAGGTCATTTCCCTTGGATTGAAATATTTTAATACCAGCAGGTTTAAGAACACAAATGTTATTAATGCCGATGCTGTTGATTTCATGATGCAGAATAAAGAATTATTCGACCTTGTTGTAATTGATGTATATGTTGACAATCTTGTCCCGCAATCATGCGAAACGGAGAGTTTTCTTAAGCAGGTTAAGAAATCATTGCATATTAACGGACTGGTGGTGTTCAATAAAATGATATTTGATGAAGTTTCGGATAGATCAGCAAAAAGGTTATTTGAAACTTTCAGCAGGGTGATGGGGAACTGCACCTATCATAACATACAAAAGTCGCACACCAACATGATGATTGAATTTGAGAATATTCCTTCTTAATAGCCCTTCATTAGTATTTATAAAAACGACAGAGTATCGATACTGTTTTCATAATTTCCCGACATTTGCATCATCCTGTTAATTATTAAAAACAATATGCCATTAAATCACATTGAACTTATTGCCAAAGAACTCGGAATTGCTGAAAAGCAGGTTGAGAATACAGTTGCTTTACTCGATAGTGGAGCTACCATTCCTTTTATTGCCCGTTATCGTAAAGAAGCCACCGGCTGCCTTGATGAAGTGCAGATCATGCAGATACGCGACAGGTTTGAGCAACTTAAAGAAATTGAAAAAAGAAGAACAAGTATTATTGAATCAATAAAAGAGCAGGAAAAGCTAACACCCGAACTTGAACAACAGCTGAATGCTGCTGCTTCTCTTGCCGAACTTGAGGATATTTACCTTCCATATCGTCCAAAACGTAAAACACGTGCTAGTGTAGCTGTTGCAAAAGGACTTGAGCCTTTGGCTAAGTTGATAATGCTTCAGGGAAATGAAGATTTAATAATAAAAGCTTCCGAGTTCATAAGTGATGAAAAAGGAGTATTGACTGAAGATGATGCTATTGCAGGTGCCCGAGATATTATTGCTGAATGGGTTAATGAGAACCAGCAGGCTCGGCAGCGCTTGCGCAATCTTTATGAAAGGGAAGGTTCGATACGATCGAAAGTCGCCAAGGGCAAAGAAACAGAAGGTGATAATTATAAAAGTTATTTCGAATGGGAAGAAAAATTACAGACTGCACCTTCACACAGGTTGCTTGCCATGTTCAGAGGTGAGAACGAAGGATTCCTGAAAGTTTCAATAGCTCCGCCAGAGGATAAAGCTATCAGGATACTGGAGAATATTTTCATTACTGCCAACAATGAATCTTCAAAACAGATTGCCATAGCTATTAAAGACAGTTATAAGCGTTTGCTTGGACCATCGATGGAAACAGAGATGAGGCAGATATTCAAAGAGAAAGCCGATCAGGAAGCAATAAGGGTATTTGCTGAAAACCTGAGACAATTATTGCTTGCACCACCACTGGGGCAAAAAAACGTTCTTGCAATAGATCCCGGATTCAGAACAGGATGCAAAGTGGTTTGCCTTGATAAACAGGGTAAGCTTTTGCATAATGAAACCATATATCCTCATCCACCTGAGAACGAAGTGAAACAATCAGCAAATAAGATTCAGAGCCTTGTCAATGCATATAAGATTGATGTTATAGCTATTGGAAACGGAACAGCAGGAAGGGAAACGGAACGGTTTATAAAAAGCATCCGCTTTGACAAAGATGTGATGGCACTGGTTGTTAACGAAAGTGGTGCTTCTGTATACTCTGCTTCGGCAGTGGCAAGGGAGGAATTTCCCGAATATGATGTAACTGTACGTGGTGCTGTTTCTATTGGCAGAAGATTGACTGACCCTCTTGCAGAGCTGGTAAAAATAGACCCGAAATCAATAGGAGTGGGGCAGTACCAGCATGATGTGGACCAGAATGAATTACAGAAAAGCCTGCAGGATATTGTTGTCAGTTGCGTGAATGCAGTAGGAGTGGAGGTGAATACAGCAAGCAAGCAATTGCTTACTTATGTTTCAGGCGTTGGTCCTGCTTTGGCACAGAATATCATTGATTACCGCAATAAGAACGGCGCTTTTAATTCACGCAATGAGTTCAAAAAAGTAACTCGTTTTGGTGATAAGGCATTCGAACAGGCTGCCGGTTTCATGCGTATTTATAATGCTGAAAATGTACTGGATAAAAGCGCTGTGCATCCCGAAAGTTACCATGTAGTGTACAAGATGGCTGAAAAACTCAAATGTACGTTGAATGATCTTGTAGAAAAAGATGAGCTTCGCAAACAAATTAAACTGGAAGAATATATTACAGAAATGATAGGCTTGCCTACCCTGCAGGATATAATGTCGGAACTTGCCAAGCCGGGACGAGACCCACGTAAGAAGTTTGATTTCTTTGAGTTTGATAAAGATGTACATAGCGTGAAAGACCTTAAACCCGGTATGATACTGCCCGGTATCATTACCAACATCACTGCTTTTGGCGCTTTTGTGGATATAGGCGTGCACCAGGATGGCCTTGTACATATCAGCCAGCTTGCCAACCAATTTGTTAAAGACCCTAATACTGTGGTTAAACTTAACCAGAAGGTAAAAGTTAAAGTGCTTGATGTGGATGTTGACCGTAAGCGCATTTCCCTCTCCATGAAGGAAGCCGACTAAGTTCTGTAGCTGGTGAAGAAAATGTAAAGGGATTCATCTTAATATGATGAATTTGAATGATATGCCAACAACATGAAAGCAAATACTGAAAACTTGCAGGCAGATGTTGAAGCATTTTCACCATATGCCAGAGACTTGTGAGCAGATGCTGAAGACTTGTTGGCACATGCCAAAGACTTATGGGCAGATGCTAAAGGCTTGTGAGCAAATGCTAAAACATCTTCATCATACGCTGAAACATTTTCAGTGTATGCCTAAAACCTGTGGGCAAAAGCTCATAGTAGATAGTCATTTGCTCCTTAAGTCGAAGGGAATATGGCAAAACCATCAGCAGAAGCAACAATACCAACTATTTATGCTTTGCAATTAACAAACGGGAAGGTATAACCAATTATAATGGAATGATTTAAAGGTGGTGTACTTTTTCTCTTGACTTTTACTTTTTGAAGTTGTAATTTGCACGGTAATTTTGAAGTCGGAATTATGATAAATTAATAACCTGGTTGAATTAATAAAAAAAATGAAATTTTATAAACAATTTTTTACCGCGTACAACCTTTCATTTTTTTTATTATCCTTATATTTACCTTTTGCAAACTTTAATGACAATTATCTTAAAATTTTATAACATTTTAATGAAATATTATAACAAGCCATTTTATAATATCAGGTACATTTGACAGCATGAAACAAATATTATCTTACAATTTTCAATATAAACTAAAAGTTAAATTTTAATAAGTATGTTTTTTTTACCATCAGATGTCTTATATTTGCTTCCCCAAATACTTAAATAAATATTAATAAATAACTAAAACAAATCAATTATGAAAAAATTATTATTTCTGCTCTTCGCATGCGGCTTGATGGGAATCAGCTCATATGCACAGGTTGCCAATTATACGTTTAGTCAGGCAACTTCAACGTACACTGAAATTACAGGAGGTACAGTTCTGGGTGATACAACAATTGATGAACAGTTTTTTGTCGATCCTGCTGTGCCATTAGGCGGTGTCACCCCCACAGGTCCCGGATTACCTATCGGATTCACTTTTGTTTACAACGGGATCCCCTATAATGTTTTTGGTGTGAATACAAACGCCTGGATAAGTTTTGGTCAAGATACAATTGCGACTAACCATGTTAATTTGACATCCACAACTTATACAACACCGATCAGCACAGCATCAACTGCTCCGGCAAAACTGCAAGACAGAATTTCACCATTTGGAAGGAATATTGCTGCACAGCTAGGTTCAGAATTAAGTTATCTAACTTCTGGTGCGGCGCCCAACAGAACGCTGACTATTCAGTGGAAACATTTTAGGAGAAATACACAGAGAGGAGAAGATTTCAATTTCCAGATCGTGCTTCATGAAACAACCAATGTAATAGAATTTATTTATGGCGCTGTTACTGTAAATGCAAGTAATGCAACTTCTCCTCAGATAGGTTTAAGGGGATCAGTCGCTACCGATTTTAATAATAGATCGACTACTACAGACTGGAGTGCTACCACAGCAGGAACTCTTAATACATCCTCTGTTGCAATCTCACTTACAGTATATCCAACCCCAGGGCTTATTTACAGATGGACGCCTCCACTTGCATTAGATGCAGGAGTTACAATAATAAATTCTCCTTCCACTGCAACCAGTTCGGCTGTCAGCGGTTTGAATAAAATTGCTGTTACTGTAAAAAATTTCGGTACCAGTACTCTTACCAGCGCAACAGTTGACTGGACAGTTAATGGCGCAGCACAAACTCCGTATTCATGGACAGGATCTTTGACATTGAACCAAACAAGCGGCCCTGATACTATTGGAGCATATACTTTTACTACTCCCGGTATATATACTATTAAAGCCTGGACAACCGCTCCTAACGGTGGCACTGATCTCAATAATTCGAATGACACAATGACTAAAGTAGTCTATGTAGCCGGGTATGCTTCTCTGCCTTTTTCTGAAGATTTTGATCATGCATGGATATTGAGCACTTCAGAAGTTCCTTCAATTTACTGGACCAACTCTCCAAATACAGGAAACAGTTCGTGGAGAAGGGATGACCAAGGTGTTTCCGCTGCATTATGGACGAATAATAATGGCACTTATGCTCCCACAGGTACCGGAAGTGGTACTCTTCATTCGGCAAGATTTCATGCCGTAGGTGCCGGAACAACTCCGGGCATATTTGATGCTAATCTGAACTTTTCAACAGCAGGCACAAAAATGCTGAAATTCTTTTATGTAAATACTGCAACAGCAAATGATTCACTTGTTGTTTCTGTTTCATTTAATAATGGAACTACATTTAAAAGACTTAATAAATATACAACAAATACTTCATGGACACAATATACTTTAAACCTTGGAGATTCAACTAACACCCAAACCATTATCAAGTTTGAAGGTTATAGCCTCACTGGCATGGGTGCTCCAACTATAGATTTTGGTATTGATAGTATTCAGGTTTATCTTTTGCCGGCAAATGATATGGCAGCTGTAAGCTTTTTGGCTCCTGTAAGTGGTTGTGCTTCAGCAAACGATTCTGTAATGGTGAAAATTGCAAATGTCGGCACTGCTTCTCAATCAAATATTCCGGTATATTATTCAATAAATGGCACAGTAATCGGACCTGAAACAGTAACCGGTCCTGTTGCTTCAGGAGATACTGTAATATATAAATTTACTCATCTTGCGAACTTATCTGCCGGAGGACCATATATCTTTAAGGCATGGGTTAAACTGGCAACTGACGTTAATCATTCGAACGATTCTGTGTTTGCAAATGTTAATGCTATTGGCATCATTCACACATTTCCATTCGTTGAAGATTTCAATAGTACGCAATATTACTTTACTGAAACTACTGCCGCAAATGCAGGTGCAGCTTTTTATAGTAATGGCGGTGTAGGCGGTACGGGATGTGCATTTACTACAGGGGCATCTGCTGCTACTGGATGGATGAATGGTGTTACTTCTGCTGCTATAGCTTATAGCTACACTACACATCTTGCTTCTCTTGCACCTTGCAGTGTTGATGCGACCGGTCTTACAAAGCTTAGAATGAGTTTTGACCTCAAACAGACATATTCTTCACAACAAACATATACATGGCTTTGTGCCATAGCAAATGGAACAGATACTCTTATGGATGTTAATGGAATAAAGTATTACAATCCCACTACAGCCAGTTCCGATCCTTTCACTACAAGGATATTTGACCTGTCGGCTTTGGCAGGAACTTCATTTACAATCAAATTAGAATCTGCTTGTAAATACGATTCTGCCCATTCAGCACCGGGTAATAATAATTACATTGATAACATTAAATTTTGGGAACCAGTATTAATTGATGCAGGTGTAACGGCTGTATTATCACCTGTCACCAAGGCATGCGGAGTTGCACACGATACAATAAAAGCTATTGTTGAAAACTTCGGATTGGATACGCTTACAAAAATCCCTGTTGTTGCTAAAGTTACCACTCCCACTGGTGCCCATGCGTTCTTTTATGATACTATTGCCGGTCCTTTAGCTCCAAACGCATCAACTACGATTGCTATCGGTAATGGTAGCACAGTTCTTGCAAGCATATTGCCTTATTTTATAAAAG
>JBEKEO010000164.1:0-7006 GCA_050013795.1 Bacteroidales bacterium | reverse complement strand
GCTCACAGCCGATGATATATACAGCATCAACCACAGCAGTCTTAAAGATGCTGTTTGCCTGTTTGGAGGGGGCTGCACAGCCGAAGTGGTTTCCGATAAAGGATTGATACTTACTAACCATCATTGCGGATACAGCACCATACAGTCGCACAGCAGTCAGCAGAACAACTATCTTATCAATGGTTTCTGGGCAAATGATTATAAAGATGAATTATCAAACCCAGGGCTGTCCGTTACCTTTATTGTAAGCATGGAAGATGTTACTGCTATGGTTCTTCATGGCGTTAGCGAAGGCATTTCAGAAGAACAGAGAAATAATATCATTAAAGCAAATTCAGAAAAGATAGAAAAGGAATCAGTAAAGAATACGCATTACAAAGCTAAAGTCAAAAGCTTTTATTATGGCAATGAGTTCTATCTCTTCATTACAGAAGTTTTCACAGATATTAGGCTTGTAGGTGCACCACCCGATGCCATCGGCAGGTTCGGCGGTGATACCGATAACTGGGAATGGCCAAGACAAACAGGCGATTTCTGTGTGTTTCGCATTTATGCGGACACTAATAACAATCCTGCAGATTATTCTGTGAAGAATGTTCCTTTCAAAGCAAAGAAATCATTAACCATTTCCCTTAAAGGTGAAAAGAAAGACGATTTCACTATGGTATATGGGTTCCCCGGAACCACTGAAGAGTACCTTACTTCCTATGCTGTCAACCTTACGGCAAATATTGAAGACCCGGCAAGAGTGGCAATACGCGCTGCAAGGCTGAAGATAATGGATGCTGCCATGAAAGCTGATCCAGTTGTTAATCTTCAATATGCTTCAAAGTATGTCAATATTGCTAATTACTGGAAAAAATGGGCCGGAGAAATGACAGGGCTGAAAAGAATGAATGCAGTTGAACAGAAAAAGAAACTTGAAAATGATTTTACTACGTGGGTTGATGCTGATAATAACCGAAGGATTAAATACGGCAATCTTATTAAAGCTTTTGAAAAGGTTTATGCTGTTTATGGCCCTTATGCACTTGCTTATGATTATTTCAGTGAAGCGGGTGTTGGTATCGAGATAATAAAAAATGCATGGGGTTATAACAACCTTATTACCAAAAGCAGGGATACCAGCGTGAAGACGGATGATATAACCAAATTAGTTGAACAGATGAAGAATGGTTCTGTTGGATTCTTTAAGAATTATGATTTACCGACTGATAAAAATATCCTGATCGCTATGCTCGAAATGTATCAGAAAGCCAACCTTGTATTTAAACCGGACATATTCACAACCGAGATAAAAGAGAAATATAATAATGATGTTTCTAAATATGCAGATTACCTTTATAAAAATTCCTCCTTTGTATCCCTTGATAAAGTTCAGAAGCTTCTCGGTGATTTCAGGCGGGATAAATTGAAGAAGATCATTAATGACCCTATGTTTGTTGCTGCTTCAGCTATTTATACAAATTTCTATAAGAATATTCTTCCTTATTATAATGCATGCAATGATCAGCTCGACAGCCTGTACCGCATATATATTACAGGCCTGAGGGAAATGGAAAGCAATAAGAAATTTTATCCCGATGCCAATTTAAGCCTTCGTGTTGCTTATGGCAAGGTCGAGGGTTATAAACCGAGAGATGCGGTTAATTACAATTATTATACGACTATGGCCGGCATTATGGAAAAAGAGGACACTACAATTGCCGACTACAAAGTTCCCACAAAGCTGAAAGAGTTATTTAAAAATAAAGATTTCGGCCAATATGCCGCAGCCGACAGCACTATGCATGTAGCCTTTATTGCAAGCAATCACACTTCCGGAGGAAATTCCGGCAGTCCTGTATTAAACGGGGAAGGACAGCTTATAGGCATTAATTTTGACCGCGTTTGGGAAGGGACCATGAGCGATATAATGTTCGATCCTGATCATTGTCGTAATATCTCGCTTGATATCCGTTATGCATTATTCATTATTGACAAATATGCCGGTGCAAAGCGACTGATAAACGAAATGAAATTTGCTGAATAATTCAGTTTCACATCTTCAGTAAATTTATCAACAAGCTTCACCCGTCTTGGAATTTCAACTACTTTTGAAACTTCAAGTTAAAAAAGGGTGGCTGATTTTCTCAACGATCTTAACGAAGCGCAACGCGAAGCCGTACTTTGTACTGAAGGACCTGTGATGGTTATTGCCGGCGCGGGTTCGGGAAAAACAAGAGCACTTACCTATCGTGTAGCATATCTTCTAAGCCAGGGCAAGGATCCTTTTAACATACTTGCGCTTACCTTTACCAATAAAGCTGCGCGTGAAATGAAGGAGCGTATAATTAAGCTGGTGGGGATGGGTGATGCCAGGAATGTTTGGATGGGGACCTTTCACTCTATCTTTGCAAGGATATTAAGAGTTGAAGGCCACAGGTTAGGTTATCCCAGTAATTTCACTATCTATGATACAGATGATTCTAAAAGTCTTATCAGGGCTATCATTAAAGAACAGGAACTTGATGAAAAGGCTTACCAGGTTGGTTATGTGCTTTCGCGGATATCAGGGGCCAAGACCAATCTCATCTCTTCAGCTGAATATAATAACAATTTCGAGATCATTCAGCATGATAAGATGGCAGGAAAACCACGGCTGGGTGAAATATACACTTATTACGACCAGCGTTTGTTCCGTGCATCAGCAATGGATTTCGACGACCTGCTATTCAAAATGAATGTTCTGCTGCGCGATTTCCCTGAAGTGCTATACAAATACCAGCAGCTTTTCCAGTATATACTTGTTGATGAATACCAGGATACTAACTATTCGCAATATCTTATTGTGAAGAAGCTTGCTGCCAATAATGAGAATATATGTGTAGTTGGTGATGATGCCCAGAGCATTTATGCTTTCCGTGGTGCCAATATCAAGAATATATTGAACCTGAAGAACGATTATCCCGACATAAAGATATTTAAACTTGAGCAGAATTACCGCTCGACCAAAAACATTGTGAGTGCCGCTAACAGCGTAATAGTGAATAACAAAGACCAGATATTTAAGGAGATATGGACCGATAACGATACGGGTGAAAAGATACAGTTGCTGAAAGCCTCCACCGATAATGAAGAAGGAATGAAAGTGGCCAGCTCTATCTTTGAACAAAAGATGCAGTTCCAGTTGATGGATTCGAACTTTGCCGTGCTTTACCGCACCAATGCGCAATCACGTGCAATGGAAGAAGCCCTGCGCAAACTCAATATCACTTACAAGATATTCGGCGGGCTTTCGTTCTATAAAAGGAAGGAGATAAAGGACCTGCTTGCATATTTCAGGCTTGCCATCAATCATAAGGATGAAGAAGCTTTATGGCGCATCATCAATTATCCTAACCGCAAGATAGGAAAAACCACGCAGGAAAAGATAATGGTGGTTGCCGACCAGAATAAATTGTCGCCATGGGAAATAGTAAGTGATATCAGGTCGTTCGGGCTGGGAGCAGCAGGAGACAAGGTTGCCGAATTCGCCACTATGATAAAGAGTTTCGCTGCCATGCAGAAAACAAAAGACGCCTATACCGTAGCCCAGCATATAGCGAAGTCTTCGACCATACTGAAAGAACTCGACGAGGATAAAACCCCCGAAGGCATTGCAAGGATACAGAACCTTGAAGAACTGCTGAATGGCATAAAGGAATTTGCCGAACAGGAAGAAGGCGAAGAAGAAAAGTTACTTAGCCTTGAAGAATATATGAAGGACATAGCCCTGCTTACCGATGCCGAAGACCCCAATAAAGATGAAGGCGACTATGTTTCGCTGATGACCATACATGCAGCCAAAGGACTTGAGTTTCCGCATGTGTATATAGTAGGAGTGGAGGAGAACCTTTTCCCTTCCATGCAGTCGCTGGGTTCCCGCAGCGAACTGGAAGAAGAAAGGCGCCTGTTTTATGTAGCCCTTACCCGCGCCATGAAGCGCGTTACCGTTTCTTATTCCGAAACCCGTTACAAATGGGGTAACCTGAACTTCTGCGAACCAAGCCGTTTCCTTGAAGAGATAAATCCCGCTTATATTGATTTCCCAAGAAGGAAATCTTCTCCTGATAATGATTTTGTTTTTGATGAAGAGCCAACGACAAGCAAGCCAAAGCAAAAAACTTCCGCCCCACCTTTAAAGCTTAAAAAGAATCTTGTACCCTTTAATAAAGCCATACAAAAGCCTGTAAACAGCGATTTTAAAGCCACCGAAAACATTGGCGAAGAACTTCAGGTGGGAATGAATGTTGAACATGAGCGCTTCGGCAAGGGCAAAGTAATTAATATTGAGGGCAAAGCGCCCGACAGGAAAGCTACTGTTTTCTTTGATGGTCATGGGCAAAAACAACTGCTGCTGAAGTTTGCAAAACTGAGGATAGTTGAGTAAAAGTGCTTCATTTTATAAAAGTAGGCAGTAAGCAGGAGCAGTAGGCAGTTTACAAGTCGATTGTTCGTTTGTTCAATTATTCAACAGTTCGAATGCGTACCTTTTCGGCAGACAAAGTTAATTCTAAGCGATTTTATCGGTCTGACAGCATCTGTTCTCACGTTGGGAACACATGTTCTCGTGTTGGGAACATCTGCTGTCGTTCTGATAACATTTGCTATCGTGGCGATAACATAGCTCATCATATTGATAATATACCTCATTAAATCAATAATTTGCCTCATCAAGTTGATAACATTATTCTTTACGGCGATAAAATCAGCTTTTGCTGTGCGACTGAATGGTCTGGTTCCGAGAATCTGCTTGTCCGAAAGGTAAACTTATGCTAATGAGTTAAAACATACAATACTAAGGCCCGTCAATTGATTTTTTGTTTCAGAATGCTAAGGAGCTATTTGGTAATTGCTATCACTGATTATAAAAGTTCAGGTATACGCAATAGCTTTTTTATTAATAAATAATAGTTATAAAAAAATGAAATAAAGCTTGTTCTTTTTACGATAAATAGCTATTTTTGCATTTAATTATTAATAATTAATAACAGAAAACCCCAATTTTATATAATAAAATAATCTGTAGCGAATAATTTAAAGTTTTTTTATTAATTTTGAGGCAACCAAATAAGGCAGATTACGTCTTTATATAAAATTGAATTAAAAACGATTTAGTACTTTTAAAAATTCGCTATCCTATGATTAAAAATATTAAATTTATTTTTACAGTTGCTATCATGCTTGCATCCCAAATAGGGTTAATACAGGCACAAATGGTAGGAATAAATGCCTATATTAAAGGCACTGGTGTAGAAATTGGAATTGACGGTAAAGGAGGTTTTGAAGGATGTGATACCACGGTATCTCCTGTTCCTCCGGGAATGCATTGCCGGACAAATACTGTTTTCTTTGGTTTCGTTGCAAACCCCCAAAACAATGCATGGGCTACATTTGACGGCGACTTTTTTACTCCCGGAACTCCTGAAAATGGCTGGGGAATTACCATTGGCGCTAATCATACCAGTGCAGCTGACAATTGTGATTATTTAGATCAAATTCCCGGAAGTATAACAAGTTATCAGCATATTTTCAACTGTTATATTGTTGATTGGGCAGGAAGTTTAAACAATATTGGTGTAAAAATTGAATATTTATTAGAGGAAACTGATCTTTTTTATACTACAACTGTATCTATTACAAATAATACAGCCGCTACAATTCCTGATATGTACTATTACAGGAACTTAGACCCTGATAATAATGTAACAATAAATGGAGGCGATTATTCAACGCTTAATACAATAGTGTCTCAACCGGGTACCGGCGGATGTGATATTGCACATGTAAGTGCTACTCAAAGTGTGCCGTGGAATTCTTATGTAGGGTTTGCTGCCGCGGGAGCTAACTGGAGAGCTTCTTATGGCGGATTTTCAAACAGGAGTGGTTATGATATGTGGACGCCAACATCAGCTTTCACCCAAACTGTTGGTTCAAGCCTTCTGATAGATGGAGCTATTCAATTAAGTTATCGTATTCAAAATTTAGCGCCGGGCGCTACTGAAACATTCAAATTTGTTGTTATTCTTGATGATGCTTCTGCGAACCAGGCAATTAATAATCTGATGTATTTTACATATCCTGGTTCATCAAGTGCGCCTCCGGCTGCCTGCGTCCCATATATTGATACTTGTGTTACATGTGGCCCAGTTGTAATTTCAATTGCCGGTTCAGCAGCTAGTGATTATACCTGGGCTTGGACTCCGGCAACAGGATTGTCTCCAACAACAGGAACCAGTGTTACAGCAAATCCTACCGTTACAACAACATACACAGCAACCGGAACTCCTACAAATGCTTGTATGACACCGGTTTCTTATAATATTGTAGTGAAAGTAGATCCAAGTGCAACCCTTAACCCTGTCATTACAGGACCTTCAACAATATGTTCGGGAAACCCGGGAACACTTGATGCAGGAAGTGGTTACGCTTCTTATGCATGGTCTACGGGCTCTACTATTGAAACTACTACTGTAACAACAACAGGTACATATACTGTCACAGTATCTAATGCATCTGGCTGTTTCGGAACAGCTTCTTTTACAGTAACGGTAGGCCCACTTACTGTTACTGATACTTCCACAAATTCACATTGCGGAAATTCAGATGGTACAGCGACTGCAAATCCTGTCGGATCAGGACCATTTACCTACTTGTGGAGTTCAGTACCCGCACAAACAACCCAGACAGCCACAAATCTTCCGGCAGGTACATATACAGTAACCGTTACCTGCAATACTTGCACTGCAACAGCAAGCGCAACAGTAGTAAATGTTGCAGGACCATCGGTAGCATTTACCAATGTTCTTAATTCATTATGTGGCGTACCTAATGGAAGTGCGACAGCGAATGCGACCGGGGGTGTGTTACCATATACATATCATTGGAATTCAATACCGGTGCAAACTACACAAATAGCCACCAATCTTCCTGCAGGTGTATATGATGTAACAGTAACTGATCATTCTGGCTGTACAGCGACAAA
>JBEKEO010000163.1:0-7036 GCA_050013795.1 Bacteroidales bacterium | reverse complement strand
CGACTCCAGTTTCTGGATATCATCATAACTGTAAAAAGCAATGCAATTTCCTTCCCTGTCGTCCCTGCCGGCGCGGCCTGTCTCCTGGTAATATCCTTCCAGGCTTTTAGGCATATCATAATGAATAACAAAACGCACATCGGGCTTGTCGATGCCCATGCCGAATGCGATAGTGGCAACAATAACATCCACTTCTTCCATCAGGAACTTATCCTGGTTGGCAACACGAACAGGCTGATCAAGCCCGGCGTGATATGGCAATGCTTTTATTCCGTTCACCACAAGAGTTTCTGCAATCTCTTCAACTTTCTTTCTCGACAAACAATAAATGATGCCTGATTTTCCGTGCTGCGATTTAACGTATTTGATCAATTCTTTATTTACATCATTCTTGAATTTAGGCCGTACTTCATAATATAAATTTGGCCTGTTGAAAGAAGATTTGAAAATAGTGGCATTCATCATATTCAGGTTCTTCTGGATATCCAGTTGAACCTTTGGAGTAGCCGTGGCAGTAAGCGCGATGACAGGAACTTTTTGCTCGATTGCCTCAATGATTGGCCTTAACCTGCGGTATTCAGGGCGGAAATCATGTCCCCATTCCGAAATGCAATGCGCTTCATCAATGGCGAAAAATGAAATATTGATCTCTTTAAAAAATTGAACATTCTCAAATTTGGTAAGAGATTCAGGGGCTACATATAACAGTTTGGTTTTGCCTTGCTGCAAATCCTGTTTTACCTCGGCAATTTCCTGTTTTGCGAGAGAAGAATTAAGGAAATGAGCAATTCCTTTATCTTGCCCAAAGTTACGCATGGCATCCACCTGGTTCTTCATGAGCGAAATCAAAGGGGAAACAATAATAGCTGTTCCTTTGCTTTTCAATGCCGGAAGCTGGTAGCACATTGATTTACCTCCACCGGTAGGCATAATAACAAACGTGTCTTTCCCCGCCAGCACATTCTTGATAATTGCTTCCTGATCTCCCTTGAAATTATCAAACCCAAAAATCTTTTTTAGTAAATCTTTCAGGGAGCTATCTATTTTTGATTTCATTAAAATTAAACTTGATGAAAAAATATAATACTGTAAATATATACTATTTTTCGCTTATTCCTAATGCAAATATAATTTTTTTCAAAAAAACTTTAAAAATATAATGAACAAAAAAAGTTTTGTCTACCTTGTAAAAAAAATAAAAGTTAGCTGGTCGTTTAAATAAATTCGATATTGCAAAATATAATTCTGTCTAAAAGTTTTTTTACAATACAAAAGAATATTTAAAATGATAAAATTATTCAAATCAAACATCTTTATAACTATTATTATCTTTCTTAAACCTGTTATCAAAAGTAATATTTGAAGTAATAGAAGATTAAAAATAAAATTGATAATTTTACGCATTAATTTACAATATACCTGAAGTAGTGAAAAAGATTGCCATTATTGTGCCTGCTTATAACGAAGAGAAAAATATTGCCGGTGTGGTAAATGAAATAAACACTATTATTATTGGTGATGGTTTTATAAAAGATGTAGTCGTTGTAAATGATTGTTCACTTGACCAGACGGCAAATATTGTTTCTAATCTAAAATGCACACTGATTGATTTGCCTGTTAACATTGGAATTGGTGGAGCCGTTCAAACCGGGTTTAAATATGCATATGAAAACAATTATGATTTTGCTATGCAGGTAGATGGTGACGGGCAGCACCCTCCCGCTGAAATACCTAAATTAATAACGGCAATCATACAAAAAGAATTCGATGTGATAATAGGCTCAAGGTTTATAAATAAAACAGGCTTTTTATCTACTTTTTCCCGTAGGCTTGGGATAACGTTTTTCAAATACCTTATCCGTTTTTTATGCGGAATAACCATAACCGACAGCACATCCGGGTTTAGGATAATCTCTAGAAAAACTCTTGAAATTGTGAATGATTATTATCCGGAAGAATATCCTGAACCGGAATCAATAATTTTATATAAAAAGCATAATTTACAGATTGGAGAAATGCCTGTTAAAATGCTGAAAAGGCAGGGAGGCATGTCTTCAATAAGGGCATTCACATCATTATACTATATGATGAAAGTGAGTATGGCGATTGTTTTTACATACATTAGATTAAGAAAATTAAAATACTAATTTTATGAACACTATTCCCTTAAAGATTCAGATCATTTCAATAGTATTAAGCCTTGGTTTTCTGGCATATGTCGGGAGGCTTATTATAAAAGGAAAATTAAAAGAAGAATATTCCTTTGTATGGCTGATAGTAACTGCTATATTGATTATTTTTTCTTTCTGGCGGAACGGGCTTGAAGTGCTGGCAAATTTGCTTGGGGTTTATGCTGCGCCAAACCTTGTTTTCATGGCTGCTATTTTTATTATTTTCATTTACCTGCTGCATTTATCAGTTGTTGTCTCTAAACTTCAGACAAGTAATAAGGACCTTGCACAAAAGTTTGCATTATTAAAAAACAAAATGGATGCCATTGAATCAGAAGAAATAAAAAAGGCTGAATCGAAAAATGACTGAAAAAGAGTTACCTGAATACAAAAAGGAAGCAAGGCTGTTCGGAAAATACCTGATAGGCAAAAATGTTAATGATACTGTTTGCAATCTTTATAGCAGCGCAATTGAAAAATTAGCGCTAACTTGCACAGGAAGAGACAGGAAAATTGAACATTTCATCCTGCGATTTCCTTTCTGGATAGGATGTGTGGATGCAGCGCTAACTATTACAGGCAAGCAATCGGTTTTTAGAAAAAAAATATTTGTAATGCTTGCCATACTTGAGAGTATGCCTGAATATGCTGAATATTTTCTTCCAAAGAAATTCCCATTCTTTTATATTTTCAAAATTATTGCAGCTGGTATTCGCAGTGTTTACAGGTTTGTTATAGGTTTTGTCATTATTAAATTTTTCAGAAATACATGAGAGATAATTTTGAATATATTGTAATAGGCTCAGGACCATGCGGAGCACAGGCAGCCCAGACACTTGCAGAAGCAGGAAAGGATGTCGCAGTTCTGGATGTTGGGTTTGCCGACGAGCATTATAAGAATATATTGCCTGATGACGACTTTGAAAACCTGAGAAAAAACGATCCTTTGCAATACCGGTATTTTCTTGGAGACAAGTTTGAAACCATTCCGCTTCACGAACTGAAAGTCGGAGCTCAACTCACTCCTCCGAGAAAATATATCATAAAGGATGTAAATAAACTGATACCCCTTTTATCCGAAACCTTTGCCCCTATGGAAAGCCTTGCTTATGGAGGCCTTGGTGCAGGCTGGGGGCTGGGATGTTTTGTGTATTCAGATAAAGAACTGACAAAAGCAGGACTAGATGCCAGTGAAATAAAGAAAGGATATAAAGCTGTGAGCGAACGCATCGGAATTTCATGTAAAAATGACGATGCTACTCCATATACTACAGCTTTTCTTGAAAATATTCTTCCTCCTTTGAAGATGGATAATTCTTCGGAATTGCTTTATAATAAGTACATGCTGAAGAAAGAAAAATTTGCCGAACATAATATTTTCATGGGGAATGCACCGTTGGCAATGCTTTCAGTTGATTATAAAAACAGGGAAAAAACGGAATACAAAGACATGGATTTTTATTCCGACAGTAACTGGCACGCATACAGAGCATGGATGACCATAGAGGAATTAAAGAAATTCAGCCATTTTATATACATTGATAAAGCTCTTGTGCTTCGCTTCAATGAAGATTCCGGACATGTATCAATAGAGGCAAAGAATGTTGAAACAAATGAAATAATAGTTTTTAAATGCAAAAAGCTATTGCTTGCTACGGGTCCATTAGGATCCGCCAGGATTGTGATGCGTTCATTTTCTCAGAAGATAAAAAGACTGCCCATACTCTGCAACCCATATACCTACTTACCCTGTATACATCTCGGCATGCTGGGCAAACCGCTTAACCGTTTTAAATCAAGCATGGCGCAGATGGTCATGTTTTATGACAAGAAAAGGATGCATGATGATGTAGTTTCGGTTGCCATGTTTACCTACCGTTCCCTTATGCTGTACAAATTAGTGAAAGAAGCTCCTCTAAACCTAGCCGATAGCCGTATCCTTATGCAATATCTTCAGTCGGCTTTTATGATCACCGGCATCCATCATCCTGACGAATCAGCTTCTGAAAAATACCTGGAGTTATATAAAGACGACTCTTCTTTTACTAACGATAAATTATTTGCGCATTATGTACTTTCCGATGAGGAAAAGAAAAAAGTAAAAAATAATGAAAGGGTAATAAAAAGAGCATTGCGCAATTTAGGATGTTATCCAGTAATGCGCATGGATCCCGGTTATGGCTCCAGTATACATTATGCAGGCTCATTGCCTTTCAGCAAAAATAAAGATGAATTTGGCACTACTGCCTTCAATGGAAAACTCAACGGAAGCCAAAATATATATATGGCAGACGGGTCCGGATTTCTTTACCTTCCGGCAAAAGGGATAACATTCACCATCATGGCGAATGCATATACAGTTGCAAACAATGCAATGAAAGAAAATGAATAACCCAGCAATAATCATCACCGGGGCAAACGGATTTATAGGCGCTGAACTTGTAAATTATTTTACCGAAAGGCAATATCCGGTATTTGCCTTATGCAGAACCAAACCCGCTAAGCTGCCAGCTGGAGCTGCATTCGTAAAATATGACCTTTTAGATGAAGATATAAATGAAGAAGTGATAGGTAAGGTTGATATTATTATCCATTGTGCTTATGCTAAGTATTCAAAGGAGCAAAAGGATGCTGATAAGATTAATATTGAAGGGACAAAGCGCTTGCTGGAATTTTCTCGAAAATTCAACATAAAGAAATTCATATTCCTTTCCAGTTTTTCCGCTCATCACGATGCCATTTCGCATTATGGAAAAACTAAATTTCAGATAGAGAATAGTTTTGATACGGAAAAGGATTTGATATTAAAGCCTGGTTTGGTGCTTGGTAATGGAGGGTTTTTCAATGATATCAAAAATGTCATTTTAAAAAATAAATTCATACCGCTTCTAGCTGGCGGAAAACAGCCGGTCCAGACTATTCATATAAATGAACTGGCATTCATCATTCAAAAAGGAATTGAGAAAGATATAAGTGGTATATATGCTGTTGCTGAACCTGAAGCAATAAGGATGAAAACTTTATATAAGGTCATCTTTGCCAATTTAGGAAGAGAGAAAGTTTATATAAACATTCCTTACTGGTCTGCTGATTTACTAATTTTCCTGGTGGATATTTTTCACGTTAAAATTCCTGTTTCAAAAGAAAACATAAGGGGTTTGAAAAAAAGCATAGTATATGATATTTCGGATACCATAGCCCGTTTCAATTTTAAACCAGCCAACTATATTGATACACTAAATAAAATTTGGCTGAAATAAGAGATCCGTTATCTTTTCTTCAATTATTCCTTTCTCAGGATTTTAATTTGACCAGTTCTTCAGAATTTCCTCATCCCCCTTTTTTGCAACAATGAAATTTCCGATTACAAGATAATCCATATCACATCTGTCGAAGCTGTATACTGCATCATATGCTGTGCACACAATTGGTTCTCCCTTAATGTTAAAGGAAGTATTTATCAAAACAGAGAATCCTGTTTCTTTTTTGAATTCATTCAGAAGTTTTCTCATAGAAGGGTTTTCCTTTTCGGTAACAGTTTGAATGCGAATAGTGCCATCAACATGAGTAATAGAGGGAAGTTGCTTTTTGTATTCTTCACGAACATTATAGACTTTAAGCATGTACGGGTCAGGATAACCGCAATCGAAATATTTTCCGCAATCCTCTTCATTCACGATGGCTGCAAAAGGCCGGAAAGCTTCACGGAATTTAACGCGGGCATTCAGTACATCTTTCATTTCGGGAAGACAGGGGTTTGCCATAATGCTTCTGTTGCCAAGTGCTCGCGGCCCGAATTCCAGTCGATCCTGGTGCCAGGCTATAATCTTGCCTTTTTTTAATTGTTGTACGGCAAATTCATAGTACTTTTCCGTTTTGACATAAGGCAACCCGAATTTCTTTATTTCCTCTTCATACTGTTTATCTGTGAAACCTGGCCCAAGAAAAGCAGTATCCATAATATATTTTCTTTCCCTGCCGAGAATCTGGTTGTTCAGGAATAATGCACTTCCAAGGGATGTGCCAGAATCGCCTGCTGCCGGCTGGATAAACATCTCCTTGAATGGACCTTTCTTAATAAGCAGTCCGTTTGAAACACTGTTAAGTCCAACGCCTCCCGCGATGCATATATTCGAAGATTTTGTAACTTGACATAAATAATCGGCCATATGAAAATACGCATCTTCTACAATCAACTGGGCTGCGTTGGCTATATTATATTCGTGTTCAGTCCATGTTTTTCCTCCTGTAGCATTAGGCAGCCCGAAAAGATCAATGAATTTTTTACTCACTCCGCTTTTTCGAGTATAATGATATGAGAAGTAACTCATATCCAGTTTAAACCCGCCATCGGTGGTAAGTTGAATAAGTTGACGCATTTTCTTGTATTCTTCAGTATTACGCTTGCCTCCGTATGATGCAAGTCCCATAAGTTTTCCGGGACCTTCTATAAGTTTAAAACCAAGATAAATTGAAATTGCCTGATAAAATGCGCCAAGAGAATGAGGAGTATTGATAGTCTTTATTTTTTCAATTTTATTTCCTTTGCCATATGAAAGTTGTGCTGTTGTCCACTCCCCAGCTCCATCAATTGTCATGATTGCGGCTTCTTCAAAAGGAGAACAGAAAAATGCACTTGCAGCATGACAGAAATGATGTTCAAGTAAATGTAACTTGAATTTTGGTTCTTTACTTGAAGGGAAATGTTTATTTAATGTTTCAGAAAGATGCTTCATATCTTTTAAATAATGAAGCATACCCAGATTTTCCTCAATAGTAAAATTCTTAGATTCACGAAGAAGATTAGGTACACGCCAAAAATATTTAAACAGGAATAAAGGCATCTTGGAATATGAAATTTGGGG
>JBEKEO010000162.1:0-7088 GCA_050013795.1 Bacteroidales bacterium | reverse complement strand
TGTTGCAAATACACAAACTGCCTACATAACGAATAACAATAATACCGTATCCGTTATTAATATTGCTACTAATACTGTTACGGATACAATTACAGGTTTTAATAACCCTTGGGGTGTTTCTGTAAGCCCCGATGGAAGTAAGGTATATGTTACGAATGTAAATTCTAATACAGTAAGTGTAATAAACAGTGCTAGCAATACTGTTTCGACTACAATTCCGGTTGGTGCTAGTCCTGTTGGTATATCTGTGAGTTCCGATGGAAGCAAGGTATATGTTTCAAATAATGGTAATAATACAGTAAGTGTAATAAACAGTGCTAATAATACTGTTACGGCTACAATTCCGGTTGGTACTGGTCCTGATGGTGTATCTGTGAGCCCCGATGGTAGTAAGGTATATGTTGCGAATAATGGTGGTGGCTATGGTAATACAGTAAGTGTAATAAACAGCGCTACCAATAATGTTACGGCTACAATTCCGGTTGGTACTGGTCCTCGATGTGTATCTGTCAGCCCCGATGGTAGTAAGGTATATGTTACGAATAATGGTGGTGGCTATGGTAATACAGTAAATGTAATAAACAGCGCTACAAATAATGTTTTAGATACTATTACTGTTGGCTCTGGAGCATTGGGTGTATCTATAAGCCCCGATGGAAGCAAAATATATGTTGTAAATTTAATGAGTAATAAAGTAAGTGTTATAGATAGCACTACAAATACTGTTACTGCAACAATTACAGTTGGTCATGAGCCTATGGGTATATCTGTGAGCCCCGATGGAAGCAAGGTATATGTTGCGAATAATTTGGATAATACAGTAAGTGTAATAAACACAGCAACTAATGCTGTTTCGGCTACAATTTTAGTTGGTTCAGGGTATAATCCAGTTGCATTTGGTAATTTTATTTCCATTTATCCACTTACTGGTATTGCCCCTCAAAGCATGGAGGAGGCAAATATTGCAGTTTATCCTAACCCTGCTGCAAATACTATAACAATAGATGTTCCGAAAGCAGCAGTTGGCAGTATACAGGAGGCAGTGATAGAAATTACCAACATACAAGGACAATCCATCCTGCAACAGACAGTACAGCAAGGCAAAACAGATATCAATATAAGCAGTCTTGCAAAAGGAGTTTACATTTTGCGCCTGCTAAGCAATTATAAAACAGAGGTTACAAGGATAGTGAAAGAATGATAAAGGAAGCAGTCATCAGGATGCAGTTATTTAGACTCATCCCGTTCCCCTCTTTGCTTGCAGAGAGAGCCTGTCCCGATTTATCGGGAGGTAAGGGGTGAGTCAGAAAAAGAAATGAACTGCCACTATAAGCAATGCTTAAGCGTTTTATGCAATAAATAAAAACAAGGAGGAATTATGAAAAAAATATTCCTTTTTATTATGAGTGTTTTTTTATCAACACTTATATTCAGTCAAACTACTATTTCCGATTCAATTATAAGTGGTGGTGTATATCGCACGTACCTGTTGTATATTCCTGCTATATATAATTCAGCTAACCCGGTACCGCTGGTTTTTAATTTACATGCATACGGATACAGGAACACTGATGAATTAACATACGCCGATTTCAGGCCTGTTGCTGATACGGCAAATTTTATCATGGTGCTTCCGCAGGGAGATTCGGTGCATCAGGCTTATGAATATAATCTGGGTTGGGATAACTGGAACTCTGTTGCGCAGGCAAGTAAAGACCTGAACTTTATTTCTGATTTGATTGATTCCATTAAAGTTCACTACAATATTGATCTGAACAGGGTTTACTCTTGCGGATACAGCAATGGCGGTTTCATGAGTTACGACCTTGCCTGTTATCTGAATTCCCGTATTGCTGCTATAGCATCTGTGGCAGGCGATATGATCGTATCGCACGACAGTGCATGTAATCCTGCCCATCCCACGCCTGTTATGGAAATCCATGGTGCTGCCGATTCGTGTGTTACATGGAATGGTATTGCTGCCCAATGCCTGACATTGCAGGTAATACATTGCTTACCCATAGATACGCTCGTAAAGCATTGGGTGAAACGTGATAATTGTACAACTACTCCTGTTTTCAGCAATGTGCCTAATAATAACTGGTTCGATCAGTGCACTGCCGAGCTTTATATATATAACGGAGGCACTAATGGAAGCAAGGTTGAATTATATAAAGTAATTGGAGGAGGGCACACATGGCCTGGTTCAGGTTTAGTCCTGAGTGGTGGAACATGCATGGATTTTAACGCTGCCGTAGTAATATGGATGTTCTTCAGGCAATATACTTTATCAGGTTTGATGACCAATATAAACGAGACTGCTTCTTACAATGGAAATTTATTTTCGGTTTATCCTAATCCAACCAACGATAATTTAACTATTAAAACCTTTCAAAAATCAACAATAGAGATTTTAAACATACAAGGACAGACAATCCTGCAACAACCGATAAACCAAGGAAAAACAAACATTGATATAAGCACACTTGCAAAAGGGGTTTATATTTTGCGCCTGCTAAGCAATGATAAAACAGAGGTTACAAGGATAGTGAAAGAATGAAATATTAAACAAGGAGGATTTATGAAAAAACTATTAATCATTATTGCATTAATAAGTTTAACAAGTTTTACAAATGCGCAAACATACAAAACAACTAATTTAAATGGAGTTAATTCTGTTTCTGATAAACCATTGGATGAAATGGTATTTACGCCAGCAGGTCAGGTAGCAAAATCCAAAGCGCATTTTGTTGATGGCAAACACCACCTTAATATTAAAGATGGACTTGTCCAGGTGATAGATACAAAAACAGGCGCGGTAAGCCAGGAATTCGACAATAATGCTATTTCAAACTTAAACAGTAAGATTACTGCAGCAGATACAGACAACGGCTGGGTTACCGATGCTATGTGGCACCATACCGGCAGCACACCGATTACATATTTCAACACAAACTGGATAGTTCCTAATCCTCCCGCCACAAGTTCATATCAAACCATATTTTTGTTCAATGCAGTAGTGGATACCCTGCACGGTTCAACAGGCACCTACTATATTCTGCAGCCTGTATTACAATGGGGGCAGTCAAGTGCAGGCGGAGGAAACTATTGGTCAATTACCAACTGGTGTGTATGCTTAACGAACTGGAATGTAACAGCGGTTTATTATGGCTCCCTGATACCGGTAAGCCCCGGCACTAATTTGCAGGGATTAATAACATTAACTTCGGATACGGGCAGTGCTTTTAATTATAATTCTGCTTTTACAGAATATCCTGATTCTGCGCTACAGGTTAATCATTTAAAAAGGGCCGACTGGGCTTATGAAACGCTGGAAGTATACAACCTTATTGGATGTAATGAATATCCGTCCGACACTGTAATAAAAATGACAGATATCGAGATTAAAACGGATAGTGTTTATCCTTCGCTGTCATGGATTCCGCAGAATCTGATTTATGAGTATGGTCAGCATACAAATATTGTCAGCAACAGTTCTTCAGGCGGAGAGGTTGATATTTATTTTCACACACCGTGTTCATCAGCCGGAATTGCAGGTATGTCTGCTGTATCAGCTGAAATAAATGTTTATCCTATCCCTGCATCAAATGCTATAACAATAGATTTTCCAAAAGCAGCAGGAGGCAGTTTGCAGGAGGCAGTAATAGAAATTACCAACATACAAGGACAAACAATTTTACAACAACCGATACAACAAGGCAAAACAAACATTTATATAGGCACACTGGCAAAAGGAGTTTACATTTTGCGCCTGCTAAGTAATGATAAAACAGAAGTTACAAGGATAGTGAAAGAATGATGCTGGGATTTAGGGCTTGAATCTTGAGGCTTGGGAATTAAAATATAGGACAGGGAATTTTCTTCACGTAGTTTTTTTTATTCTTGTTTACGATATACATCAATGTAAGTTCAAACCCTCCCCTGTAATGGCTTGCCGGTACAAGGTTTGACGAGTTAATATCATAACTTACCCCTAAAGCAAAATCATGGTAATCCAAACCGGCAATCAGGTTAAAGGCATCCCCTACCCTGTAATACAGTCCAAATGACAAGGCAAGGTAATTAACTTCGGCAGGAACCACAATATACTTAACAAGCGAACCTATATCAATTTCGTTATAAGTTTCCTGATGCATAATAAGAATTCCGGGACACAATTTTATTTTATCTGTTACCATCAATAATGCGTTGCCATTTATCAGCGGTTTGCGGGCAAGGCGCACATCATTATTTCCAAACAACGATTGCCGCGGTTTGTTAATATGAAACAAAGAAACACCTGCGCTAAACTGGTTGCCGTTATGTTGAATAATGCTCCAGTATGAACCGGCAGACAGATCAAAGAAAAAAAAGTTTCTGGTAGCGAATTGCTCATTATTCGATAATGCAGGGTTAAAGGATGTTCCGTCCCACTGGTCATCGAAAATAAGCTGGGAATAGTCGATGGTCCGCTGAGCCGCCCCTGCCTGCAACCCGAAAGAAACAAACTGGTTATTAAGGGTGCTTACAGAACGGATATACGACAATGAAAGATTTACCTGTGTAGTGCCATATTTGGAATCGCCTTCCTGGTCGCGGTAAATAACAATACCTCCGCCAAAAAGATCATGCTTAAGGTAGCGTTTTAAGATAGGCATATCACATGAAGCTGAAAGCGTTGTAAAAGGGACGGTAACCGATTCCCATTGTGTTTTATTCTGGAATGTATAACGTTGTGTCCCGTCAAAAAATCCCGTCATTCCGGGATTAAGGTTTAAAGGACTGGTGTAATATTGAGTAAAATGAATATCCTGAGCTTCTGAATAGAAGCTATATAAGCAGAGGAAACTTAAAAAAAACAAACAGCGCCGCATTTCTTCAATCGCCAATAATATTGCATTTATTAACCATTACCTTATCAACGTTATATTGCCTTTTTTAATAAACTCTTTATCGTTGATACAAGTGGCTTTCATATAGTAATCGAACACACCGGGGTCGCATGCTTTCCCCTTGAAAGTGCCATTCCATCCGGTGGACTGATCATAAGTTTCAAAAACTTTCTCTCCCCACCTGTCGTATATCACGAAATAGATACTTTTCAAAATATTGCTTCTTACATAAAGAATATCATTCTTATTATCTCCGTTAGGGGTAAAAGCATTCGGAACAAATATATCCGATTCATTGCAGGAGACTTCTAATACATAAATTGTAATAGTATCCATCAATGTGCAGCCATATTGGTCTTTCACGGTAACAATATATGTTGTAGTTGTTGTAGGATTTGCAACCGGATTTGCAATATCGGGGTTGTTAAGCCCTGTCGGTGGCGACCATGAATATGTATATCCGGGTACTACTGTTGTATGAAGCCCTGTACTCTGTGGAACATATATAGTCGTATTATCTGCATAAGTGTATATACTCGGCGGAATTGCCGCTGAAGAAGATATAACGACAGTGTCTACTGCCTTACATAAATGATTATCCGTGGCAGTAACATAATAAATACCAGGGCAGAGGTAAATTGCTGTGTTTCCTGTATCTCCATTGTTCCATTGATAGGTATATGAAGGAGTGCCTCCATAAGCTGAAGCTTCTGCAGCGCCATGACAACTATCGTAACATATTACATTCAGGTGAGTAACATTTATTTTGAGTGTATCCGGACTATTAAGTGTCAATGTATCCATCTTTTTGCAGCCTTTAGAATCGGAAACGGTTACATAATAATTTCCTGAACAAATATTCACTAAAGTATCCCCTGTATTTCCAGTGCTCCAAATATAAGAGTAGGGTGATGTACCACCGGAAGTGCTGACAATAATCTGACCATCACATGAACCGGCACAACTTGGCTCTATTAAAAGAGAAGGAGAAATTCTCAAAATCACAAAATTAACATGAACACTATCTATCTTTGTACAATATTGATTCGAAACCTGAATATAATATGTAGAGGGTACTGCTGGTGTAACAGAAGCAGAATTATTTGTCAGCGGATAATTCAGTGTATCATGAAAATCAGAAGTAGTTGACCAAATATAAGAAGTAGCCCCTCCTATCGAAGTTGCAGAAAGAATAACAGATGATCCGGGACATATTGTTGTGTCAGGCCCAGCGTTAACTGTCAGGTTGCCAACACCAACACTTTGAAGGATAGTATCAGTGCATAAGCCATTTGAAATAACTAAAACATAATTCGTTGAAATTAAAGGATTCGCAATTGGATTTGAAATAGTATCATTGCTAAGATTTAACGGAGGTGTCCAGTGATAAGTGAGTGAAGTGTCAGGTTGCGGTAATAAACCTATTTGTACATTACTCCCGCTGCAAATATACTTAGGAGGCAAGGTATCTGTAGAATTACTTAATATCACAAACTGTTTGGAAATAGTATCACTGGAATTGCAACTGCCGGTATCGGAAATAATTAATGTAACATTATAAACTCCGGCACCAGTATAGGTATGTGAGGGGTTTGTTAATGTAGAAGTGCCTCCATCTCCAAATGTCCATGAATAATTAACTCCTGAACCACCGGTAGAATGAGAAGTGTTCTGAAAATTTACAATATAGGGAGCACAACCTACAGGAGGAATATTGAAATCGGCAACTACTATAGGTAATCCGAAATCAAATTTAATAACAGCATTGTTACAGTTTGTACTATTGTTGGTATTAGACCATGCGCCCGCAGTAGTGGGGAAATCGCTATAGCCGCCACATCCACCGCACACTCCCTGGTAAATAAGTCCTTTGCGGTCAAAACGGCTTGTACCTCCGTCCACATGTTCGTATGCATGAGGACTGCCGAAATATGTAGCATATTTCATAGTGGAAGCATCTTCGCTGATGACCAGAAAATAATAATCATTATTATCTGTTGTTGTCTGAAATGCTGATGCTGAAATCGGCAAACCGGAAGTGCCGCCAAATCCACTTAGAACTGGTCCGCCCCAGCCAGACAGATAAATATTATTACAAACATCAACAAGGAAAGCTGTGGGCGAAACATCAGGGCATCCTTTGCCAGCGCCAAAAACCGATGTCCATGAGCTAGGACATGTATTGCCAGAGCCAAA
>JBEKEO010000161.1:0-7171 GCA_050013795.1 Bacteroidales bacterium | reverse complement strand
TCCCAAATATAGGTTCAAGGTTTTGCATAGTAAATAATGTATCACCGGGATAACCACTCGCATCATTCCAAACAGTAAGATCAAAAAATTGCTGCCCGGGGTTTAGCGCCTGCGTAAAAAACATTTCTATAGCTCTTAGTGTATCATGGCGGTTTAATTTGAATTGATAGGCAAGCATGGCATAAGGGGCAGGATCATTAGAAGAAAGTAAATATCCTGCTTCAGGAACACCATTATCATAAGCATAATAATTATAAAACTTCTGATCGAATATGGTGGTATCATTCGATCTGAGTTTATCACCTGATTCCGCTATTGCATGGGTGATTTTGAATTCAGCGCTATCATTGCTATTTGCAGGAAAGTGAAAATTTACCGGAGGTGTAGCATGAGCATGATAAGTCTGGATTGATAATGGCTGAATATTATAATTTCCTCCATTATATAATGTATTCCAAGCGCTTCCTGTTTCTTTAACGGTATATTCATAACTTGAATTAATTACTGCATTATCAAGATTTCGAATAGTCATCTGAAGAGAATCCTTCATTTCAGCGGTTGTATCAACTTTATATTGCGACCAGGGCATGGCATAATAATTCTTAAGCATTGAAGGTGCCGGATTTACAAATGCTATATCTGAATAAACAGTATCGGCTATTGTGCGACCTTTATTTAGATATACATAATCTAAATTCCAGATATTAGCATTTCCCTCAGGCCAGTCCGCTACAATAGTGTTAGCAAGACTTGCCCAATTATAGAACCGAAATCGGAAACCGGGATGAAAATAATCTGTGCTATCCGTGATTGGGATCATTACCTGTTTGAACCAGACATTATATCTGCTGTGAAATTGTTGTAATGTGCTGCCGGTATCTGCCCAAACATGATTCCAAGTCATTGTCTTTGGAGAATAAAATTCAAGAACCAATGAATCATTGACTTCGGGAGCACTAACGCCAACAGTATCACCAATACCCTGAGGCTGATAAAAAAAACTGAAATATATGGAATCGCTTTTTTTAAGAGATGCAGGGCTTGCTCCAAAAACAGAATCAAGCCTTATTGGGTTAGATGTAAGAGTATCTGCCGTAAAACTAGACGGGCTTGTTGTTGAATAAATGGCACCTGTGTCGTTTAATTCGTCAAACGTTGCAACACCTATTGTTGGTGGCATATAAGGATAATAAGAATTAATTAAAACATTCTTATCGGCCCATAAGGAATCATTTGGGAAAATACCATTTACACCTGAAAAATCATCTAAAAAAGGGATGGTACATATAATATTGTTTGTGTCTTTTGCACTTCTTAATTTATTATTTTTTTTTAGATAGTTTTTAATGGCAGGGTTTGTATGCAGTCCTGTTATTTTCTCCTGACTGAATGATAATACAGGAATAGTAATAATAATAAATAAAAGAATAATTTTATTTTTCATTGGAAATAGTGTCATTTTTATATTTTTTCAGGTAAGCATTAAAGTTAAATTTCTTTTCTGATTTGTACCATAACTCAACAGAACTGCCAAGGCTAATAGAAGATTTTTTTGAATACGCCGGGTTTTGTTTATAAACGCGGGCATTAGTAGTATCAGCGCCATCTTCAAAATTTTCTTCTCCTATGTTCAAAGAATATTCATTTATCATTTTAATTGCATCGTTACGTGACATTCCAAGGAGAAAAGGGATAGTTGTTCTTTCGCTTTTTTCACCCCGTCCTAATGCAAGATCAATGACAGACCCTTTTTCAAGGGTAGTCCCGGATTCAATAGGGTTTCCTTTATAATATTGTTTTAAAACTGCATTCTTAGCTATATCCGGTATATACTTAAGTTTGCCAACTTTTAATCCATACGTCTCAAGTACAGCCATGCTTTGTCGTAAAGAAAGGTCCTTCAAATCCGGCATGGTTGTGTGTTCAGGAAGTTTAGCAATTACAGTGACATAAATTCTCCTGCCACTTTTTACTTTTGAATTTGGATATGGGTCCTGTCCTATTACAGTGCCTTTCTTCCCTTTTAAATTATAAACTGAATCGATGATCAAATATTCGAGATGTCTTTCTCCAAGATAGCTGTCAAGGTCTTCTATTTTTAATCCGGTGAGATCAGGAACCGTAATATCTTCACCATGTTTTGTTATTAATCCTAGGAAAAGCGTGGCTATCCATATTAATATGATGGTACTAACAACAGCCAATCCAAGTTGTATAAAAAATATCCTGCTTTTAAAAAATTTAATCAGGCTCATTCAAATAAAATGCTTTTGATAAAATCAATATGCATCATAACTATAAAAGACAAAAAATATTGCCTTCAGGCAAAGATAATTATTTCTGAATTGTTGAGCAGATGATGCCATTTTTTTGTTTACCCTTAATTATTAACGAAAAATTGTTATTAATAAAATATGAAATAAAAAATACAGTATTCAAATAATTATTTTTGCATACGTTTACAAAAACAAACATATCGGTGAAAAAGAATATAGCATTGATAACAGGAGGTGATTCCGGTGAATCAGTCATATCACTCCAAAGTGCAAAAGTCATAAAAGAAAACATTGACAAAGAAAAATTCATTGTATTTACGATTCTTTTAAAAGGATCATGCTGGAAATTTATTTCAGATGATAATAAAGAATCGGATGTTGATAAAAACGATTTTTCTATTTTTTATGAGAATAGAAAAATAAAATTTGATGCTGTTTTTATTGCTATTCATGGAACTCCGGGAGAAGATGGGAAATTACAGGGATACTTAGATATGATGAAAATTCCATATACTTTTTCGGGGGTTATTTCATCATCACTCACATTTAATAAAAATTTCTGCCAGTCGCTTGCTAAAGAATATGGCGCGACTACTGCAAAATCTGTTCTTGTTAAGAAGAATGTCAAATTTAATGTTGATGAAATTATTTCCACGACTGGTTTGCCCTGCTTTGTTAAGCCTAATAATGGCGGCTCCAGCATTGGAATGTCAAAAGTGAAAGACAAGAAAGATATTGAAAAGGCAATTCAAACTGCATTGCATGAAGACAATGAAGTGCAGATTGAAGAATTCATTGAAGGGGTAGAAGTTACCTGCGGAATATTGCAAAAGAAAAACGAATTAATTGCATTGCCACTTACCGAGATTGTCAGCAAACACGAATTCTTTGATTACGCATCGAAATATGACACTTCATTGGCTGAAGAAATAACTCCGGCCCGTGTTCCAAATGATGTCCATAATAAATGCAAAGAACTTTCATTGCATTTATTCAGAAAATTCAATTGCCGTGGAGTTGCACGCTTTGATTATATTGTTAAGAATGGAAATCCATATTTTCTGGAAGTTAATACTATCCCCGGATTAAGCGCTGCAAGTATAGTTCCTAAACAGGCGCAGGCGATGGGGATCCCGCTTAAAGAATTTTTTACCATTCTGATTGATAATGTAATCTAGTTATCGATGAATCTGGTTTTTGCTACTAACAATAAACATAAACTGGAGGAAATTCGTAATTTGATTCCTCCCGGAATACAAATCATTACACTTTCTGAAATAGGTTGTTTTGATATTATTCCTGAAACTGCTTATACCATTGAGGAAAATGCATCCCAAAAATCACATTATATTTTTAATAAATTTGGCGTGAATTGCTTTGCTGATGATACCGGGCTTGAAATAGAGGCATTAAATGGCCGCCCGGGTGTGTATTCCGCAAGATATGCTGGAGAGGACTGCAATTTTGAAGACAATATCAATAGAGTTCTTTCTGAAATGAAAGGGGCTGCTAACCGTAAAGCTCGTTTCAGAACAGTAATATCTCTTATAATTGATGGTGTTGAAACACAATTCGTAGGCTTGGTTAACGGACAAATGCTTTCTGAAAAACACGGGAACGAAGGTTTTGGATATGATCCTGTTTTTTTACCTGATGGATTTTCTGAAACATTTGCCGAAATGCCTCTTAAGTTGAAAAATTCTATAAGCCATAGAGGATTGGCAGTGCAAAAACTTAATGATTACTTAAGAACAATCATTGAAAACAAATAGTTCAATCCGGATTAATTTTCTTTTTGATCTTTTCTTTCCAAACACCTGTTTAATATTATAAATTCTTTAAGAAAATTTTGTAAATCCTTGTTTTAATTTTGTTTGTGTATTTTTGCAAAAATCACTTGGATTTGTTTATATTTATAAATACACGGTATGAAGACAGCATTAATTACTGGAATTACAGGGCAGGATGGCGCTTACCTGGCAGAATTTCTTTTGCGTAAAGGGTATGCGGTACATGGTCTGAAAAGAAGGAGTTCATCAATAAATACAGAACGCATAGATCATCTTTATCAGGATGTGCACGAAAAGAATATTCGTTTTAAACTTCATTATGGAGATCTTACGGATTCAAGCAACCTGATAAGAATAGTACAAGAAGTACAGCCTGATGAAATATATAATCTGGGTGCCATGTCACATGTTAAGGTTAGCTTTGAAGAACCGGAATATACTGCCAATGCTGATGGCATTGGAACACTTCGTGTGCTTGAAGCAGTTCGCTTGCTTGGATTGGTTAAGAAAACAAGGATTTACCAGGCTTCTACTTCTGAATTATACGGGATGGTTCAGGAAGTACCCCAGACAGAAACAACACCGTTTTATCCCCGCTCCCCTTATGGAATTGCAAAACTCTACAGTTACTGGATCATTGTAAATTACCGTGAAGCATATAATATGTTTGCCGTGAATGGCATCCTGTTTAATCATGAATCTCCTGTTCGTGGAGAGACTTTTGTGACACGCAAAATAACAAGAGCGGTTGCAAATATTGCACTCGGATTGGAGGATAAAGTTTATGTTGGGAATTTGGATGCAAGCCGCGACTGGGGGCATGCAAAAGATTATGTTGAGGCGATGTGGATGATGCTTCAGCATGATAAACCCGAGGATTTTGTTATAGCTACCGGAAAAACAACTACAGTTAGAGATTTCATCAAAATGGCGTTTGGAGAAGTTGGTGTTGAAATTGACTTCAGCGGAAAGGGTGTTGAAGAGAAAGCCAAAGTTGTGAAATGCAATAACTCAGAATATCAGTTGAAAGTAGGGAAAGAAGTGGTGGCAGTAGATGAAAATTATTTCCGGCCGACAGAAGTCGACTTGCTAATTGGTGATAATTCAAAGGCAAGAAATATTCTGGGATGGAGTCCCAAATATGATTTACCTATGCTGGTTAAGGAAATGATGGAAAACGATCTAAAAATTTTCAGTAAAAAGAAATATTTGAAAAACTCTGGTTTTTAAATTTGTATTATGGAAAAGAAAGCTAAAATATTTATAGCAGGCTATACAGGAATGGTGGGTTCCGCTATTTTCCGTAAGCTGAAAAATGAAGGATATTCAAATTTTCTTTTAAAATCAGTGGAGGATATTGACCTGAGGAACCAACAATCTGTAAATGATTTTTTCGGGAAAGATAAACCAGAATATGTTATCCTCGCTGCTGCAAAAGTTGGTGGAATCTTAGCCAATAATTCAGCCAAAGCAGAATTTCTTTATGATAACCTGATGATAGAAGCCAATATTATTCATGCTTCTTATTTAAATAATGTTAAAAAACTATTGTTTCTCGGCTCTTCCTGCATTTATCCAAAATTAGCACCTCAGCCATTAAAAGAAGAATATCTTCTCACTGGGGAACTTGAACCTACAAATGATGCTTATGCATTGGCCAAGATCGCCGGTATAAAACTATGTGAGAATTATAAACTGCAGTATGGGTGTAATTTTATTTCTTGCATGCCGACCAACCTTTATGGCTCAAATGACAATTATGATCTGAAGAATTCACATGTATTACCAGCTCTTCTGCGTAAATTTCATGAAGCAAAAATTAATAAATCCCTATCCGTTGAAATCTGGGGAACGGGAACCCCTTTGCGCGAATTCCTGCATGTGAATGATTTGGCAGATGCCTGCTATTTCTTGATGCAGAATTATGATGAGCAAGATACAATTAATGTTGGGTCAGGAGAAGAAATTTCTATAAAGGAACTTGCTGTTCTCATTAAGAAGATTGTAGGTTATACAGGCGAGTTCATCTTTAATACAGATAAACCTGATGGAACCCCAAGAAAATTGCTGGATGTGTCCAAACTTCATGCCCTTGGTTGGAAGCACTCCATTTCTCTCGAACAGGGAATAAGAGAAGTTTACGAAGGAAAATTCCTGAAATAATAGTATAATTGGAATGGAATTTCTTAATGTCGTTCTCGATACGTCCCGATGAAATCGTGACTACTCGAACTGACAACTATATTGAGTTGATTGGCTCTTCTAATGTTCTCATGGCGATTAATACAACTACAAATTCACATATAATTTGATAAGAGTAATACTTTAAAACGAAAAGTTTTGTCACCTCGAGTAGCCTGCTTATCGGGAAGTGGCATACAGGTCTTCATGTTCTCGATACATCCTGATTTCATCTGGACTACTCGAACTGACAGGGATTAATTACTTTAAATTAATATTTTATAAAACGTAAAATCCTTTGTTCATCTCTGTATATTATACGATATGTATAAATGCCTAGTGATAAGGAAGAAACATTTATTGTAAGCATGTTTAGTCCCTTAGCTGCCGCACCAGAATAAATCTTGGCAATCAGATCCCCTTTCAATCCATACATAGTTATGCCAACATTGTCAGGCGCAGGCAGAATAAAATCAATGTGAAGAAGCTGATTGTTGATAGGAGAAGGGTAGGGGTCATATGCAATAAATGCATCTTTGAATGGGATACATTGAACATTGTTTGAAGGGTTATTGTCCGGGTCTTCGTTTACTATCTGTGCCCCCACACATATATAATCCGCGCCCTGCATCTCTGAAAGTGCATATTTCCCATTGAAATGATATGTCATGGTGCCTCCGGGTTGCAACGGGTTAATCAAATCTGTCCATGTTTCCGTAAATGATGTTCCTCCCTGAGGTTCGGCTGTGATATACATGCTGTAGATTCTTTGTGAACCGTAATTTGCTATATCTGCTGATAGCGCTACATAATTTCCCTGTATGTTTGTATCAACTGCTGTAACTGCTATATCGGCTATAGTAGGAATAACCATCAACACATGACTGTCAGTGCTGGCACAGCCATACTGGTTATAAACCGTTA
>JBEKEO010000160.1:0-7174 GCA_050013795.1 Bacteroidales bacterium | reverse complement strand
ATAGTACGTTCATTTTTTATGTGTTCTTTTAAAAGGTCAAAAGCTTCTTTTCTTTCCATAATTGACTATATAATGATGAATTAACGGATTATTTAGTGTGTATCTATATCATGAAGCATCAGTATTAAATGATTCAAAACTTTTGTGATCTCAGCCATATACTCTTCAACAGCTTTTACGCTTCCCGGCAGCGTAAAAATCATAGTCTTTTTAATGACTCCGGCCACAGAGCGGCTTATCAAAGCGTTGGGCTTTTCAGAACCATATTTATACAGTATGAATTCCATTATGCCGGGGATTTCCTTATCCAGCATAGGCTTAACAACATCAACAGTAAAATCTTTTGATCCTATCCCGGTGCCTCCGGTGGTAAAAATAAAATCAAAATTCTGTTTTCTATAAATATTCAATTTTTGTTTTAGCAGGACAGCGTCGTCTGGTATAAGATAATAATCAAATTCAGTTAACCGATTATGTTTTTTGAAATGCTTTGTTATTAATTCCTGAATTTTTGGGCCACTTCTGTCTGAATATTCACCTTTGCTTGCACGATCACTTAACGTAATAATGCCAATTTTAAAGACCTTTGGATTATATATGATTTCATCGCCGGTTTTCACTTCTCCGCCATTGATGACACGGCAAAAGATTCCTTCTTTCGGCATTACACAATTACCAATTTCTTTAAGAATAAAGCAATTATTGTTATGGCATTCTTTGCCTATTTGAGTAATTTCAAGAATTACATTTCCACTTTGAAAACGATCAAGGATATTGGATTTATATAACTCGAACCCCTCTGTAGTAATATTTTCAGCAAACTCACCATATTTAAATTTTCTTTTTGCCTGTTTCGAAAATTTTTCGATGCTTTCAACACCAAGCATGCTCACTTGTCGATGCGAATTGCCCGAATGAGCATCGTTCACAATACCGGTTTCACCAATAGCTATTGAATTTACCGGGTGCTTTACAGTGCCTTTCCCGGAAGAAATATTAACGGAGAGAATTTTTATTTTATTCATTTATTTAGTGGCTGTTAAATTTACATTTTAGTTTTTTCAATCTTCCAGTTAAATTTGTCGCACATAAACAAATTCTCCTTTTTTTATTTCACTTACACCGAAAGGCACAGTCATTAATCCACCTGCAAAGCATAAGGAATGAATATGTGCAGAGCCATGGTAATCTATTACGGCGGCTTCTCCCTTACTGTTTATTTTAACAGGCACCCAGTTCAGCCTGTCGGTTTTCTTTCTTTTATAATCTTCAGCAAGCGGAAGTTTAATATCAATTATTCCATCGCTATTTCCCATCAATTTAAGAAGAAAAGGTTTTGCCAGCATTTCAAAAACGACAAAAGATGACACCGAATTCCCTGGCAATCCAAATATCCACCGGTTATTACTGACACCAAAAACAGTAGGACTACCCGGCCGTATAAGAACTTTCTGAAATTTCAGTTCAATATTTTCTTCTTTCAGTACCGAAGGTATGAAATCGAAATCGCCCATAGATACTCCTCCTGTTAATAAAACCACATCCGATTTCTCAAGAGCTTCTTTAATAATAGCTTTTGTTTTTGCAGGATCGTCCGGAGCAATGCCCATATAAATTGGAATGCAATGAGTGTTTTTTACCTGCGCTATCAGCTGGTATGCATTGCTGTTCCTGATTTGAGAAGGACCGGGTTTTATTTCAGGTTCAACCAGCTCATCGCCTGTAGAAATAATAGAAACTCTTGGCTGCTTTGACACAAGAGGCTTTGAATATCCAACCGTTGCAAGTACTGCAATATGCTGTGACTGTACCAGTGTTCCCTTTTTTAGAACAATATCTCCATGATGCACATCTTCGGCTTTGTAAGCTATGTTGTTCATGGTTTCTTCAGCAGTAAAACGAATTTTATTTTCAGATACCTGTTCCGTATGTTCAACCATGATCACGCAATCGGCACCTTCAGGAACTTCAGCTCCCGTCATAATTTTAGAGCATTGATTTTTAACTATTCTTTTAGTTGGAGACTGTCCTGCAGGAATCAATTCTATAACCTCAAGCAGTTCTTTCAAATCAGCGCGCCTGCATGCATAACCATCCATAGCCGACCTATTGAAAGGAGGCATATCCCTGTCGGATGCAACATCTTCTGCAAGCACCCTGTTCAGCGAATCATTCAGCAACACATGCTCAACGCCCAGTGTTTTTGATGAATTTAAAACTATTTCAAGAGCTTCTTCAAATCGTATCATAAAACAAATTCCATTTATATTTTTTTATAAATCCATTTTTCATCTTCAATATCCAGTATATTCATGTCAAATCTGGAAAAATCAGTTCCATTAAATTCAATAGTTAAATCAGCTAGTTCGAGAATATCTTTAACGGAGTTTTTAATTTCACTCTTCAGATTCTTGATCATAATAAATACATCCGGCTCAACTATTCTTCTCAGGCTGTTCGATTCGCAAACAACAAATGAATTTTTATCTATCATAGGTAAAAGTTCGTTAAGCGCATCCTTCAAAAATATATCTTTTGTGTGCAGCCAGAAGGTTTCTGCAGCTCCGGCAAGCAGCATTCTGTCGGTACTTTTATTTTTTGTTTGTGTTGTGCTTTTCTCAATAACATATTTCTCATTCATGGGCAAACTCATACTTCCGTGAAAGGATGCATCTCCCTCATGTAAAGTGCTTATTTTAACTCCTGTAATTTTTCCCTTCTTGCAGAATTTATCAATAATACGCGAAGCAAGTTCGGTTTTGCCCGACTGGCGTGCAGTTGCCCCTATCATTATCATTCGTTCTATCCTGATCATTTTGATAAAAAAAGCCTTAACAAAATTAAGGCTTTTCATTGAACTATATGATTATTATGAATTACATTTTTTATATTGCTGATATTTCCTTTAGAAACATTTTAAATGATTTTTTTAATGAACTGTCAAATTCATTGTGAAAACGGGTGTACGATTTGATCAGGTTTATGCCTTGTTCTGTTAGCATAGAACTTCCTCCGGAACTTCCTCCTCTGTGTTTTTCAATTATAGCAATCCCAAGCAGTTCTTCTGCTTTTTTCAGATCTCCCCAGGCTTTACGATAACTTATTTTCAGATTAATAGCTGCTTTTGATATTGACCCGAATTCATCAATAGCTTTTAATAACCTCCATTTGCCATCTCCCAGAATGCCATCACCGTTCTTCAGCGAAAGCCAAAGCTTGTAATGAGCTTCCAATTCGGGAAGTTTTTGTTTCATTTTTAAAAACAGCCCAACTGACAATTATGAATTTTAATATTCAACTCATTGCACATTTTCCCAACTTCTATTGGCTTTACCTTTAACTTTTCTGCAATTGCCAATGCTGCTGAACAGTTTATGAACTGTTTGCCATCCTTAAGGGTGGTTTTTGACTTAAGGGCTTCTTCGATTTTTTTTCTTTCCATAAGGGTTAAGTTATTTATAAAGACAAAGATAGGATGTTTCTTCCTTAACTATCAGCTGGAACTTCTTATCCTTTTCCACTATAAAAGTTTCGAAAGGTTTATAATCTTTCCATTCGCTGCTTCCGGGAAGCCTGACTGTAAGTTTTCCTGAAGTTACTGTCATGTGCTCAACTGTTGACGTTCCAAATTCATATTCTCCCACAGCCATAACACCAATGGTAGCGGGCCCTTCTTTGGTTGTAAAAGCAATGGATTTAACCTTGCCCCTGAAATATTCATTTACTTTAAACATAATGGTTGCTTTTTATAGTTTCTTGTTGACTGCCTACTGCCTGCTGAATTAACCCCCGCTTATCAGGTGAATAACATCCACCTTATCCCCGTCTTTCACTATAGTGTTATCATAATCTTCTTTCTTCACTAATATCCCATTCACTTTTATAATAAGCATTTTGAAAGTGAATTTTTTTTCAGCAAGCAATGCTTTGATAGATATTTCTTTATGGTTTAATTCCGTCTCGTTATTATTAAGGTTGATCTTCATATTTCCTCCCTACAATTTCTTTTGCTAAATTATATATTTTTAGGATTTGTCAGCAAACATGATTTTATTATTGTATTCAAATATATTTTTTATAATTTTCATGTTTGGTGGTAAATTTTAATGTATTATTGCAACCGGATTTTTGGTCGTAAAGACTAGGTTATAATGACATTAAGCAGCATACATACAAAAAAGATAACTACGGCTTCACTTTTAGTAGCTTTAGGTATCATATACGGTGATATCGGCACCAGTCCATTGTATGTTCTCCGTGCGATAGTGGGTAACAGGCCTATAAGCGAAACGCTTGTATTTGGAGGGGTTTCCTGTATTTTCTGGACGCTTGTTTTTCAGACCACTATCAAATATATCTGGCTCACACTGAAAGCCGATAATCAGGGCGAAGGCGGTGTTTTTTCTTTGTATGCCTTGGTTCGCAGATATAGTAAAAATTTAGTTATTCCCACTATACTTGGCGCAACAGCATTACTGGCTGATGGAATTATCACGCCTCCTATTACAGTTGCATCAGCTATTGAAGGATTAGGAATGGTTAAGGGATTGGAGAATACTTTTTTAGAAGGGAATACATTAACTGTTGGAATTGTTATAGTCATTTTATCTGCATTATTTTTCTTCCAGCGTTTCGGAACCCATAAGGTTGGAAGTGCTTTTGGGCCGGTAATGGCAATTTGGTTCGGTATGCTATTGGTTGTCGGGTTGAGCCAGATAATTAAATATCCCGATGTGTTAAAAGCATTAAGCCCGCATTATGCTTATGAATTGCTGGCAAATTATCCAAGTGGATTTTGGCTGCTTGGCGCTGTATTCCTTTGTACTACCGGTGCCGAAGCATTATATTCGGATTTGGGTCATTGCGGCAGGAAGAATATCCGGATTACCTGGGTGTTTGTTAAGATCAGCCTGGTTGCATGTTACCTTGGCCAGTCTGCCTGGATAATGCATGCAAATGCATCAACCCTTGTCGGTATAAATCCATTTTTCGGAATGATGCCTGAATGGTTTTTGCTTTCGAGTATCGTTATTGCTTCTGCGGCAAGTATCATAGCATCACAGGCCCTCATCAGTGGTTCATATACTCTGATAAGTGAGGCAATGAATTTAAATTTCTGGCCTCGGGTAAAAGTAAGACATCCCACCGAACTGAAAGGGCAAATCTATATTCCGAGTGTAAATAATATTATCTGGTTCGGATGCATACTAATGATTTTATATTTCCAGAAATCTTCGAACATGGAAGCTGCTTATGGTTTTTCTATTACGATTGCCATGATGATGACGACTATTCTTTTAAGTTATTTCCTGATATACCGGAAGAAATGGAATATCCTTTTGGTCATTGGTATTCTTCTTGTATTTGGAATAATCGAATCGTCTTTCTTTATTACAAACGTTGCTAAGATCAAGCAACGCTGGATGTTTTTGTTCTTTGAATTATTTATATTCACTACTATGTATGTTTGGTATTATTCAAGAAAGATCAATAATAAGTTTATCAACTTTATCCAGCTTGCAAAATATTCTGCCATAATAAAGGAATTAAGCGAGGATGATTCGATTCCAAAATTTTCAACGCACCTTGTCTATCTTACAAAAGCAAATAACCCTCATGAAATTGAAGAAAAGATCATTAACTCAATTTTATCAAAAAAACCTAAAAGAGCTGATGTGTATTGGTTTCTTCATATTAACAGAATTGACCAACCCTATACATTGAATTATGATGTTTCGGAATTGATTGATGATAAAGTGATCAAAGTTAATATCAATGTGGGCTTTCGTATACAGCCCAGAACAGAATTGTATTTTAAAAAGATCATGCAGGAATTGGTCGATAACAAAGAGCTGAATCTGCACATCCGTCCCGACGGTTCAACCAAATATAACACCACTCCTGATTTTAAATTTGTGGTATTCGAAAAGTTTTTATCCGTTGAAAATGAATTTACGATACGCGACGGTTTGCTGCTGAATGCTTATTACTTTCTAAAACGCCTGGCACAAACCGACCAGAAAGCATTCGGACTGGATAAAAGCGATGTCACAGTTGAACAAGTGCCTATACTATATCACCCTACAGGAAAAATTGAGCTGAAAAGAAATGACTGTAAATAGTCTTTACAATAAAAGTTCTGTAAGCTTGAAAGAAAATATTATTGATTCAGCAATATCTCCATTACCACATTAGCTTGCATATTGGCAACTATGCCGACCCTGGGTGCAAGGGGAGGCATGCTTTCCGAAACTTCTTTGGTGGTATCGCCGCATATATACAGCTTGCCGTTTTGCTTAACCTTTATTGAATTCGAATCGCCCCAGCCAGCTAATCCCACTCCTGAAACTATGGGCTTATCAGGCAGTTCTGCAAGCACGGTTTCTATTATCATTTGTTTCATTTCGGCAAGGTCGAAGGCTTCGACTATGACATCGCAATTTTTAAAAAGCTTGATGATATCTGCGGGTTTCAGTTTTGTATCGTGGGCTTCCACTGCAACAGCAGGGTTTATCCTGTTGATGTTTTCGCGCAGCGCATAGGCTTTTTTCTGCCCAATCTGATCGAAAAAGAAATATTGCCTGTTAAGGTTGCTTTCTGCTATAACATCGAAATCGGCAATGATAAGTTTGCCAATGCCAACGCGTGCAAGGGCAACGGCACAGTTGGAACCAAGCCCGCCGCAGCCTGCTATGCCAACACATTTTGTTTTTAGTATTTCCTGGTATTTTGTCATGTACAATACTTATTACAGACCTTTGTAAAATTAACAAATATTATTAAAGCGGATGAAAAATTAAATCAGGCACTATAGGCACACCAACTTTAGGCTATTACCTGAATTGGAATTGAAGAAAAGATAATGATACAGAGTTCAGTTTGAAAATACAGAAGGCTAAAAGCTGCATTTACAGATGACGTAGTTACAAACTACGCCAAACATTACCGCAATGCGCATAGGTATGGACGAAATTCCTATTGGTATTGAGGCCATCCCAGTAGTTATGGACGCAATCCCTATAGGAATAGACGCAATCCCTATAGGCATGGACGCAATCCCTATAGGCATGGACGCAATCCCTATAGGAATAGACGCAATCCCTATAGGCATGGACGCAATCCCTATAGGCATGGACGCAATCCCTATAGGAATAGACGCAATCCCTATAAGCAT
>JBEKEO010000159.1:0-7275 GCA_050013795.1 Bacteroidales bacterium | reverse complement strand
CTGGCGATTCATTTCTTCCGGAAATGGACTATATATATTATTAGTCCTCAAGCCAGCTTCAATGTGGGCAACAGGAATATGTTGATAAAAAGCCGCTAATGCCGTAGCGGTTGAAGTTGTTGTATCACCTTGCACAAACACTAAATCGGGTTGCACTTTTTTAAGTATGCCGCGCATACCAAGCAATACAAGGGAAGTCACATCAAATAAATCCTGATCAGGTTGCATAATATCCAAATCGTAATCAGGAGTAATTTCAAATAAAGACAATACCTGGTCTAACATTTGCCGGTGTTGACCGGTAACACAAACAATGGTTTTAAATTTATTTTGGTGTTTATTAAAACAGATAACCAATGGAGCCATTTTAATAGCTTCAGGACGAGTTCCAAAAACAAGCAATATTTTTTTCATAACAAACTCTTAATTTTTGCCCCAATTTTCAAAAATTTCATCCACAATTTAATAACTGTTTTTGGTAAAATCCGATAATACAATTGGTACTTGAATTCATGTTGCATCCAATCAATTTTTGATAAAATACCATCAACTTTTTTTTTATTTTTTCCGGTCAGGTAATAAGGCAATAAACTATATAATGATAATCTTTCAAATAAAAAGACAAAATCAGCATTATTATTTAGTTCTCCATAATCGCTGAAAAGCATGTGCTCACTTGGTTCATATAACTTCCCTCCTATTGCTCTATGTTGCAATTCCACATCCTGGTTATAGTAAGCTAAAGATTTATTCAAAAATGCTACTGGGAATTTTAATGCAATACGAAACCATAAATCAAAGTCTTCGCCCAGTTTCAATTGTGGTTTAAAACACTTAATTTCTTCAAATACACTTTTCTTTATAATGACAGCGCCAGTCCACAATGGCATACAAAGTGTTTTGACATATACTTTAAAATAATTAATTAATCCCTTTTCAAAAGTTGGTGTTATTCCTATTGGAGCTATTCTTTTTTTGCCATTTTTGATAATATAATATTCACAACCATAAACACCAGCAGAAGAAAATTCTTCAATTAGCGTTTTCATTTCTTCCAAAAATGTTGGTTCCCACCAGTCATCTGCATCCAAAAATGCAATATAATCGTATTGCGCGGCTTTAACTCCGTTATTGCGGGCAATGCTTACACCTGCATTGGGTTGATTTATTATTTTGAATTGTCGAACCGTTGAACCGTTGAACCGTTGAACCACCTCCAAACTTCCATCAGTTGAGCCATCATTCACCACAATCAGTTCAAATTCCTGACAAGTCTGAGCAAGCACCGATTGAACAGCTTTGGCAATATAAAGAGCTTTATTATAAATTGGGATAATGACGGAAAACATGAGAAAAAGCAAAAGGATTTGGAGCTAAATATTTGAAATTAGAAATACTAGATTAGATAGAATTTATTTCTTTGATTTACTCGTTATTTCTTGAATTCTATTATTGACAATTAATTTAGTCCCCAAAATAAAGAAACAAAATTAACAGAGTTCTCGTAATTTTTCAATGACACTATTTTCTTCATTCTTCGGATAGAACATATAATCATTGTAATTATAACTTTGAGGTGTCCATTGTTTTATCCTGATTTCATAAATTTTATTAAAAGAGACTAATTTATCATTATTCTGACTCGTTTGCAATTGAATAATTCCATAATTGAGTGATTTTATCAGATTACAAACTAGTGATGCTCTTTTCTGAGTAAATTCAAGCACCTCATCACTATGACTATCAAGAACCTCACAAACAATTATGGGTTGGTGTTTTATAATCGCTTTTGCCATACCTTTAAGAACTTCAAGTTCTGCACCTTCCACATCAATTTTAATAAAAGAAATTTTAGTATTTAGATAAAATGATTGGTAATCTAATGCTAAAACATGTTCTTTTTCCGTAAAATAATTAGGACGTAGATTTGAAATTAAGGTAGCTCGAGAATCATCAATCAATGTTTTTTCTAAAACCAAATTCTCAACTGCGGTAGATAAAGCACAGTTTTGAATAATGCAATCGGAAAATTTATTCACTTTCACTAATTGTTGTGAATAGGATGTACAAGTTGAATTTGGCTCAAATCCAAGATATTTGATATGAGGATTAGTTGTTTTAACTCTTAATAATGTTTGTCCTATGTTTACGCCGACATCAATAAAAGCATTTGCATTTTCTTTTACAAATATTTTAATAATATTATCTAACCAGTCCTTTTCTAAAACAAAATTTGTAAGACCAATCCCATTAATAAAAGGTACTTTAATAACTTTCCCATTTAATTTTTTAGTAAGTATAAAATTAAAATTAGACAATATGCCAAGTTTTTTTAATCCTTTTATAAAATACAGTTTTATCCAAAACATTTTTTCATATTTAGAAACTGTTTAAAATTATTATTTTCAGATTTTGTAAATTTTGACAATTCGTAATAAAATTAATTTGTTTGCCCCAACTCCATCGGCAGGCTCAGGACAGGCACTAAAGTCTTATGAAAATTTAAATAATTATCTAAAAAAGTTAAAATAATTTATTCATAAAACAAATGTACTCTTTTTCGTTTCTGTTTTCTTTTGTCTATTTGAAACAAACACCTTTCAACAAACCAAAATATTTTCCATAAAATTTTATAACGTTTTATTCGTTTAATTTGCTCTATGTCAAGCCAATGTGCATCGTAATCAGCTAAAATATTTGGCGGTAATAAATCTATTAATACCTTTCGGCGTTCGGACTTATCTAATGTTGAGTTGGTATTGCTTATTCCTCTCATATCAAAATATGTTACATCAATATCAACATAATCAACTTTTTCATTATTTAAACCAATTGCAATTAAGTAAAACTTCCAATCGGAAACAATTATCAAAGACTCGTCATACGGTCCATATTTATCAAATAAACTTCGCTTAATAAATGCAGATACATGATTTAATGAGCCTCCGTAAAAAGTTAGCATCGTATTTACGGGAACATACTTATTATAAAAAATAGTACCATTAGATAATACTTTCAGCATATTCCCATAAAATATTGCACAATCAGTCAAAGCATTAAGCATTCTCTCAATTGTGTTGTTTGCAACTAACCAATCACCCGAATTAATAAACTGGCAGTACTCCCCTTTAGCCATATGGATGCCTTTGTTCATAGCTTGATAAATACCTGAATCAGGTTCGGACAACCATGTAAATTGTTGAATTGTTGAATTATTGAATTGTTGAACGATTGCCACGCTTCCATCAGTAGAACCACCATCTATAACTATATACTCAAAATCTTTTGATGTTTGATTAAATACACTTTCCATAGTCTTTTTCAGACCGGCAGCGTTATTTAGATTAATTGTAATGATGGAAAGTTTTAACATTGCGAGTATGTTATATTTTAATTAAAAGAAATTATAGTATTATTAAAATATTAAGGTCTTGTAGCCTCCAAAATCAATGTTTCAAAATTTGCCATTTCCGCATTTCCTATATTTATTCCATGTCGTTCAATTCCTTTTAATGTTTCATCATCCGAATGCCCATAATTATAAGTTTTTATATCTACAAAACCTACTTTTTGAAAAGCAATGGTTAATAGGTCTCTATCATATAAAAACTGATGCCTCCAATTTCTGAAAGCATTGTTTATAACCAAAGAAGGTAAATAGATTTCAATTCCATTTAAAAATTTCTCAGTTATCCATTTTATGTATTTTTCATTTAAAAAATTATTAGGATTATTATATAAATCAATTAAAACCTTTAAATCTGGAGTTGCAATACGAATTTTACCTCCACTTTTTAAAACTCTAAAAGATTCAGACAACATTTTCAATCCATCTAACCATGAAATATGTTCAATCAAATGTTCGGAATACACATAGTCAAATGATTTATCATCAAATGGAAATTTTTTTGTAACGTCAAGATAAATACAATTTTTTGTTTCCGGTATCAAATCAGAACAAAGCCAACCATTCAATGTTGAAATATGACTACCTAATTGAAGTTTTTTTATTTTATTTTCGGCAAAGTATTTATTAATTAAATGTTTCCTTTTAATTAAGTAAAATAAATGATTTGCAAATTTTAAATCTTTTTTAATACCTTTAAGTGTTTGTGATTTTTTTAGTGTTTGTTTAATTTTCATAAATCATCAAATATTTGCACTTATCAAATCTAAGTTTATCATTATTTTTTCACTCAAGCTTTCAACACTGCGAACTAATATTTTCCTTTAATTCCTGTGTTTTCATTTGCTACATTAAAGCGGACAGTTATCATTTCTGTATGTACATTTGTTATTTATGTAAAGCTTATTTTTGTTTGTAATGAAAGTGATTTACAACATAACAACTTATAATTAAGCTATTTGCATTTATTAAATAAAAATTAAAGACAAATAATAATTTTAAATGTAAGATTTTTGAATTGAGATTTACGAAAGAAAATGACACCTTGTTCCGCACCGAAGGACGGAAATGGATGACAAGATTCTTTCAAAATAATATTTTGAGCATGTTGTAATTGATAGTTTTGTCAAACCGTTTCATTAACTATTTACTGTATTTTTCAATAAACAAATCAATGTCAAAAAAATATTCCTCAATATCCTGCAATTTATCATCATTAAAATTCCACCACTGAATTTTTAGTAATTCTTCTATTTGTTTCTCACTAAACCTAAACTTAATAATTTTGGCTGGAACTCCAACAGTAATTGCATAAGGTAGTATATCTTTATTTACAAGTGCACTTGCCCCTATTACCGCACCATCACCAATTGTAACACCATCTAATATTGTTACATTTGCGCCAATAAAAACATCATTCCCAATAATAATCTTTTTTCTTTCTTGTATTTTATCTTCTTTAGATAGTGTAAATCCATTTTGTTTCATTGTTGAATAAAACATGGGTGAAGTACTAATTCCACTAATTTGATGAATACCTATACCGCACATAAAATTAGGACCAATAGAACAGAACTTTCCAATATTAGTCTGTGAAATATGCGATTTTTTTGAAATGTAAGTATAATCTCCTATTTCAACCTCATCAATATAGTATGGATGCATCAAACGTACACCTTTGCCTTCAGTACAATTACTTTTTTGACTGTGGTATAAATAATATTGATTGGTTTTCCCTTTTCTTTCTATTGGATTAGATAATATTGCAATTAAAAAAGGATGAAATAATTTTTGTAACAACCTGATTAATTTCTCTTTCATAAAAATTATTTATTAATCCAACTTCCTTGCTTACCAAGCATTTTCTTTAACCATTTATTTATTTTAATAGGAATACCTTTAATATAATTTAATCCGTATTCTGAAGGTTGAAAATATAACTTATGATAATTAAAATCTGCTTTCCTGTCTATCTTCATTTCATAAGGATGAATAAATGGCAAAATTGGCTCTGTTTCTATATCAGCAGCTATATGCTCAATATTTACTGTATGTGTTCCTGATTCATCAAATCCAATATTGGTTGATAGATTTGCATTTGGGCAAATACCCATCCCATGATTTAACCAAATAGAAAACAAAAATTGAATATCCCAACATGATTCATTTAACCTGTCTTTATGTATTTCTTTTAATCTATCGCACCAATAAGATTTTTCCTTTCGTGTTGAGTTGTACTTTTTCATGGCTTTCCATAAATCTCGGATTGATTTTTCTTGCAAAAAATAATCAAAATCCAACCAAGCTCTTTTCCATGTTGCCCAAGCACAAAGATTTCTATTCATCATAGAAAAGTAATAAGAAGCATCTCCATATTTTTCTTTATCAATCTTCATACTGCCAATAGCCCTAATATCCGAATTGTCTTTGTACTTATTTAATAACTCTTCAGCATATTGAAAAAAATCAGGTGCAGGAACTGCATCATCTTCAAAAATCAACCCTTGTTCCACTTGATCAAAAAACCATGAGATCCCTGATGCAGGTCCTTTTCCACAACCTAAATTTTTACTTTGAAAATTTGTTTTAATCTCACAATCCCAATCCAAAGGTTCATTGAAAGTTGAGCGAACTGCAGCACATTTTTCAACATCAGTTTTATTTCCTTCCCGAGCTCCATCCTGAAAAACATATAAGTATTTTGGTTGTTGCTTTTTGATTTCTTCAAAAACCTTTTGAGTATGAGTTGGGCGATTGAAGGTAATCAATAAAATAGGAGTATTGAATGTGTTAGTATTCATACTATTTTTTTCGTAAACCCGAAAGATAACCAGCGATTCTATATAATAAAATAAGTGGTTGATACAAAATAGATTTTGACTTTACCCAATACATTACTTCCATTTCTTTTCGTTCGTTATCCCAAGCATCATAATCTGGAACAATATTTTGTAATTTTAAATCAAAATAAACCCTTTCCATTTCTTTAAAGAAGAGAATATTATTATTATTAGAAATTCCTTCTAAATTATAATCACAAACATAAACATCTACGCACTTTGTGGAAACATTACCTAAAATTATAGTTCGAATCCAAAATTCCCAATCTCCCATTAGTTTAAAATCTTCACGGTACAACTCAAATTTGTCAAATAATTTACGTTTTATAAAGGTTGCCTGATGTGCAATGTTAGCTTTATAAAAATGACTTAAACGAAATTTTTCCGGCGGATTAGTTTTATAAATAACATTTCCATTATCGGAAACATTACATCTACCACATAAAATATCTGCTGTTTGTTCAAAAGAAAAAACATTTGATAAAACTTTTTCATCAATTAAAAAATCTCCTGAGTTCAGAAATAATAAATATTCACCTTTTGCCATTCGTATTCCTTTATTCATTGCATTAAATACACCTGTATCCGGTTCGGAAATCCAAGAAAATTGTTGAATCGTTGAATCGTTGAATTGTTGAATAATTTCAATACTTGAATCAGTTGAAGCGCCATCTATAATAATAAATTCAAAATTAGTAAAAGTTTGCTTTACCACACTTTTCATGGTTTTGAGTAAACCCTTTGCATTATTGAGATTGATAGTAATTATTGAAAGTATCATAGATAGAAATAAAAATTTAATTTACTTCGCCTACTACATAAAATAAACTTGTCAGTTTATTATTATTTACTTTGTTGTATTTGGTCGGACAAAGTAATTTGAGTAATTTAATTTCCGATAGTTTTATTCGTAAAACACGGCACATATAGCGTAACAAACCTGCTCGTTTACTATTAAGCTTTTTTTTGTCAATCATTAATTTATTGTACACATCAGAATTTTCAACTTGTCCGTATTGTCGATATAAA
>JBEKEO010000158.1:0-7345 GCA_050013795.1 Bacteroidales bacterium | reverse complement strand
TCACCGCTTACCGTTCACAATCCTGAACTGATTAGAGGTAAGAGGGTATTGGTTGTAGAAGACGGCCCGACCTTAACCCACGGCGAAATGAAGTTAGGCGCAGGAACTGTTGCAGCAATGAAATTCGGAGCAAAGGAATTAGTTGACCCGAGACCTTTCGTTGTTGGTAAACTGGCTGAAACATTCAAAATATATCCTAACATCGGTAAATTAATGCCGGCAATGGGATATGGCGATCAGCAGGTAAAAGACCTTGAAAAATCAATCAACAATACCGATTGTGATTCAGTGGTTATTGCAACTCCTATTGATCTGCAGCGCATCATCAAGATCAACAAACCATGTACTAAAGTTGACTATGAACTTCAGGAAATTGGCAAACCCGATCTGAAGGATGTTTTATGCGATTTTATTAAGAAGCACAAACTTGTTAAAAAGGAAAGTGCTTGCTGTTGTTAAATAGAGAAGGCGACGTTAGTCGCCTTTTTTTTGGTTATTAATTAGCCTTATAGACTGAAGGTTATTAGACTGAAGGTAAATAGACAAACTGAAGTAAAATGAGAGATCATACAAAACTTAAAGCTTTTGAACTTGCCAACGAAACAGCAGTCTTAATTTATAAGATTACCAAGGACTTTCCTAAAGAGGAAGTATATGGATTGACATCACAAATAAGGAGAGCAGCAGTTTCAGTGCCTTCAAATATTGTTGAAGGTTGCGCACGCGAAAGCCAGGCTGAATACCTCAGGTTCCTTGAGATAGCCTTCGGCTCATTAAAGGAATTACATTACCAATTCACATTAGCTTGTCAATTGGGGTATGTAAGGGAATCGAAAATTAATGAAGATGAACTTAAAATTATAGAAACAGAGAAAGTACTGAATGGGTTAATCAGGGCATTAAGGAAAAAATAATTTCCTTTAGCCCATACTCCTTCAGCCTAAAAACCTTAAACCTAAACCCCTAATATATGAAAAACAAAAGCCTGATATCTATTAACGACTACACAAAGGAGCAGCAGATCCATGTGCTCGACATTGCCGAAGATTTTGAAAAGAATCCGCGGCAACGCTTGCTGGAGAATTATGTTGTTGCAACGTTATTCTTCGAGCCATCTACACGTACGCGCCTAAGTTTTGAAAGCGCTGCTTCATACCTGGGCGGAAAGATTATCGGATTTTCCGATACGTCAAGTACAAGTGTGCAGAAAGGTGAATCATTGCGCGACACTATTATGACTGTTGCCAATTATTCGGATGTGATTGTAATGCGCCATCCTAAAGAAGGCTCTGCACGCTTTGCAAGTGAAGTATCTAAAGTGCCTATCATCAATGCCGGCGACGGAGCAAACCAGCATCCCACGCAATGCCTGTTAGATCTTTATTCTATCAGGAAAACACAGGGCAAGCTGGATGGCTTGAATATTGCTTTTGTCGGCGACTTGAAATACGGCAGGACAGTGCATTCTCTTGTTCAGGCATTATGCCAGTTCAACAGTACATTCCATTTGGTATCGCCAACAGAACTAAAACTTCCAAGCTCAGTGAAGATGCATATTAAGGAAAAGAACCTTGAATATTTCCAATACACCGAACTGGATGAAGTGATTCCAAAAGTTGATATCCTTTACATGACAAGGATACAGAAAGAACGTTTCTCCGACCCTATGGAATATGAAAAGATAAAGAACTCCTATGTGCTGAGGAACGACATGCTTCAGAAAACAAAGAGCAATCTTAAGATCATGCACCCACTACCCAGAGTAAATGAGATTGACGAAGATGTGGACGACAACAAGCGTGCATATTATTTCCAGCAGGCGCTTAACGGCGTATATGTAAGACAGGCATTATTAACTTCAATACTCGGATTAAAATGACAGCAGATTTAAAAGAATTTAAAGTAACCGCTATCGAGAACGGTACGGTTATAGACCATATTCCACCAAAAAGTGTTTTCCAGGTAATCAAGATATTACATCTTGAAGATTCAAACGATATGGTTCTTTTCGGAACCAATCTTGAAAGCAAAAAGTATGGTAAAAAAGGAATTGTTAAGGTAGGTAACAAGTTCTTTAAAAAGAATGAGATTAATAAGATCGCTCTTGTTGCCCCCAATGCTACTCTAATTGTGATTAAGGACTATAAAGTGATAAGCAAGGAAGTGGTGAAATTACCCGATAACATTCAGGATATTGTAAAATGCTTCAATCCTAACTGCATCACTAACCACGAAAAGGTGAATACAAAATTCACGGTGATTGATAAAAGCGACGTAAAGCTACGCTGCCATTATTGCGAGAAGATCACAGATAAGAAGAATATGAATTTCAAATAAAAGAATTCCTTTTTCTTAAAAGGTTTTGGAATTATTTTAGTACAATTCTTGTTCCGCAGGAAGGATTTCCCAGTTGTCCTGCTTCGGTGATTATAGCAGATTTCCCGCTATGTTCAACAAACTGTATGGCAGCCCTTATTTTAGGAGCCATACTGCCTTCGGCAAACTGCTTTTCTTCCATATATTTTTTAGCATCGGCTACAGTAAGCTTGTCTAGTTTCTTTTCGTCGGGCTTGTTAAAGTTGATGCATACTTTAGGGACATCAGTAAGTATATAAAACTCGTCGGCATTTATTTGTGCGGCCAGCAAAGCCGAAGCAAGGTCTTTGTCAATAACGGCATCAATTCCTTCAAGGAAATTGGGGCGTTTGTAATAAACAGGTATGCCGCCGCCACCAACAGAAATAACTATCTGTCCGTCGCGCGCCAGTTTTTCAATGGATTTCCTGTTACCTATTACTTTAGGTTTTGGTGATGCCACTACTTTTCTCCATCCTCTGCCTTTTGGATCTTCAGCAAATACAGACCCATTCTCGGCAGTCATTTTATCAGCTTCTTCTTTTGAATAATAGGGACCTATTGGTTTTGTAGGTTTGGAAAAAGCAGGGTCATCTTTATCAACCAACACTTGAGTAACAATGGTTATTACATCGCGATCCATTCCTCTTTCTTCCAGTATATTCCTGAGCTGTTGTTCAATCATATAACCAATGAAGCCTTGCGAAAACGAACCGCAAATATCAAGTGGCATTTCGGGCAGGCCATATACTTTGGCGCCTGCAATATTCTGAAGTAATATATTGCCAACTTGCGGGCCATTGCCATGAGTGATAACAATATTGTAATCGTTTTTAATAAGTTCAAGAAGACTCATGCAGGTGTCGGAAGCATTTTTTTCCTGTTCGTCAATAGTACCTTTCTGGTCTCCTCTTAATAATGCATTGCCTCCGAAGGCTACAACTGCTAGTTTTTTCATAGATAAATAGATTTGGGTTTTTAGTAGAGGGAGCAAAACTATAAATATTTATTTAAATGTCAAGTCTCAATAGATTTCTTTGCGGATAAGGTTTAATAGCACTGAAAATTCTTTTTCAGCTTGAATAACTATATTTGCAGCGCTATGGCTGAAAAGAAAAGAGTTGCCTTTTATACGCTTGGGTGCAAGCTTAATTTCTCCGAATCTTCGCAGATTTCAAGGCAATTCCCTGCTGATAATTTCGAAATTGTAGATTATAAAGAACATGCCGATATATATGTAATAAACACCTGTGCTGTTACAGGCAAAGCCGAAAAGAAATCAAGGGCAGCCATTACCAAATTCAAGAAAAGATATCCCGAATCAATTGTAGCTGTTGTGGGTTGCTATTCCGAACTCAGTCCCGGCGAGATACATACTATAAAAGGTGCCGATATCGTGCTTGGCAATTCCGAGAAATTCTCATTGCCACTGATCATTAATAATGAAAATTATTCGATTTCCGAAAGTCAGCAGAACAGTTTAAACGAACAGTTCATTCCTTCCTATTCGAGTAGCGACAGGACACGTTCATTCTTTAAGATACAAGATGGCTGTGATTATTTTTGTTCTTATTGCACCGTTCCACTGGCAAGGGGGAGAAGCCGGAGCGATACCATTGATCGTACCTTAAGCATTGCTACAGAGATTGCCGCTAGCGGTGTAAAGGAAATGATATTGACAGGAGTTAATGTTGGCGATTTCGGGCGAAAGAACAATGAACAATTTATCGACCTGCTTAAACAGTTTGATAATATTGAAGGAATAGAGCGCATCCGCATCTCTTCCATCGAACCCAATCTGCTAACTGATGATATTATAGCTTTTGTTGCATCTTCAAAGAAGTTCCTGCCGCATTTCCATATCCCTTTGCAATCGGCATCTGATAAAGTGTTGAATGCGATGAAAAGGAGATACAATGTTTCACTTTTCAATGAAAGAATTACAAAAATCAAGGAACTTATTCCTGATTGTTGCATCGCCATCGACCTGATAGTAGGCTTTCCCGGTGAAACAGATAATGATTTTGAAGAATGTTACCAATATCTTGTAAGTTCTCCCGTATCGTATATGCATGTATTCACCTACTCTGAAAGGGAAAGGACACATGCTGTTACTTTAACTGATATTGTTCCCAATATTGAAAGAACAAAAAGAAGTCAGCGAATGCTTGCCTTATCAGAAAAGAAGAAGCAAGTTTTTTATAAAGAAAATGAAGGAAAAGAAAGATCAGTTCTCTTTGAGTCGGATAATGAAAAAGGGATGATGTTCGGTTTTACCGAGAATTACATCAAAGTAAAGACTCCTTTTGATGATAACCTGATTAACAAGGTTAGAAAAGTAAAGCTTAAAAGAATTGATAAGGATGGAGTATTTACGATTGAGTTTCATGATGTTTAGAACCGCCATCCATCTCCCTCGGGTGAAACTGCATAATAGTATCCCTGAGGTATTCCCTGTCTATATGCAAATATATTTCGGTAGTTGTAATTGATTCATGACCCAGCATTTCCTGCACAGCACGCAGGTCGGCGCCCCCCTCGATTAAATGCGTGGCAAACGAATGCCTGAAGGTATGCGGACTGATACTCTTTTTAAGTCCTATTTTTAAAGCAAGCCCTTTAATTATCATGAACATCATATTCCGCGTAAGCTTGCTACCCCTGCGATTCAGGAATAAAATATCTTCGCTGCCTTTTTTTATCTTTACATGAACCCTTACATCCTCTGCGTATATTTTAATATATTTAATTGCTATCCTGCCAATAGGAACTATACGTTCTTTATCGCCTTTGCCTATTATCTTTATATATCCTTCTTTAAAGAATAGGTTTGTAATCCGAAGGTTAATGAGTTCCGATATACGCAAACCCGAACTATAAAGCGTTTCCAGCATAGCTTTATTCCGTTGTCCTTCGGGTTTGCTTAAATCTATGGCTGAAATCAGTCGGTCTATTTCTTCCACACTCAGGGTGTCGGGGAGTTTCCTGCCAAGTTTAGGCGATTCAAGAAGCTCGGTAGGATTTACTTTAATTATATCCTCCATGATAAGATACTTGTAGAATGCCTTGATTCCCGAAATAACCCTTGCTTGGGTACGGGCGCTCATGCCCAGCTCATTTACCCATTTAACAAAATCCTGTAACTGGTGGATGTCAATTTTATCGGGAGCGGGTTGCAACAGTTTATATTCAAGATATTGTGTTAATTTCTCCACATCATGCAGGTATGCTTCCACCGAATTGGGTGAAAGCGATTTTTCCAGTTGCAGAAAAGCTTTAAAACCTTTTATATACGATTGCCAGAGCATAGCGTTTGTGATTCAAAAGTAGCCTAAAAATCAGTTTATAATGATTAAAAATGTAATTTTTTTCAAGTTTTGTTGGCTTTTATGAAAAAAGTTTATAATTTTGCACCTCTTAAAATTAAAAGAAATGGCAAAGAAAAGTAAAGAAGCCAGGGGACAGGTAATATTGGAATGTACTGAACATAAAGCAACGGGCTTACCGGGTACTTCAAGGTATATTACCACAAAAAACAAAAAGAATACCCCTGAAAGGCTGGAGTTGAAAAAATACAACCCTATTTTAAAGAAAATGACTGTTCACAAAGAAATTAAATAAGTAATACCATGGCAAAGAAAGTTGTTGCATCAATGAAGGTTACAAGCGGAAAAGATTTCGCAAAAGTAATACGTATGGTTAAGTCTCCTAAGACCGGAGCTTATTCTTTCAAGGAAGATATGGTTATGAATGATCAGGTAAAAGAATTTTTAGCAAAAAAATAATCCTGCTTCGGTATTGATATTTCAGTATTTACTGTGATTTGAAAGCTTTTTTCCGGTCGTGAAAAAAGCTTTTTGATTTTATAATGCATCAGGAAAACATTAAAATGGGTTTATTCGGTTTATTCAGCAAAGAAAAAAAAGAAAGTCTTGATAAAGGCCTTGCCAAGACCAAAGAGAATGTATTCTCCAGGATTTCCAAAGCCATCGTAGGAAAATCGAAGGTAGATGAAGATGTGCTTGATAACCTGGAAGAGATACTCGTTTCATCTGATGTTGGCGTTGAAACCACTTTAAGGATCATTGAACGTATTGAAAAACGTGTTGCTGCTGATAAATATCTCGGAACTTCTGAATTGAACAGGATATTGCGCGAAGAAATTGGCTCCCTGCTTGAAGAATCAAATACGCTGAGTAATGACACATTTGATATTCCAAAAACGGATGGCCCTTACGTGATAATGGTAGTAGGAGTGAATGGTGTTGGAAAGACTACTACTATTGGGAAACTTGCATACCAGTTAAAAAAGGCTGGCAAATCAGTTGTACTGGGAGCATCCGATACATTCAGGGCAGCGGCAGTGAACCAGTTAACGATTTGGGCTGAAAGAGTAGGTGTTCCTATTGTTTCGCAGGGAATGGGCGCCGATCCTGCATCTGTGGCATTTGATACGCTTGCTTCTGCAAAATCAAAAAATGCTGATGTTGTTATTATTGATACTGCGGGGCGTCTTCATAATAAAGTGAACCTGATGAACGAGCTTTCTAAGATTAAGAAAGTAATGACCAAGGTTATTCCCGATGCACCTCACGAAATTCTTCTTGTGCTTGATGCTTCTACAGGTCAGAATGCTTTTGAACAGGCAAAACAATTTACACTTGCCACTGAAGTGAATGCTCTTGCAATTACCAAATTAGATGGCACTGCCAAAGGTGGTGTTGTTATTGGTATATCCGACCAGTTCAAGATTCCGGTTAAATATATAGGGGTAGGCGAGGGGTTGGAAGACCTTCAGGTATTCGATAAGAAAGAATTCGTTGATTCCCTTTTCAATGGTTGATTTTTTTAAAGTACTTAATTGAACTAAAGTATGAAATACTTAAAGTTTAAATATAAATTTTAAGAAATTAACTTTAGGCACTCTAGGCATTCTAAACTTTAGGCACTGATTAAATATCTGATTCCTCCTTGAAAACAAAACCTATAT
>JBEKEO010000157.1:0-7362 GCA_050013795.1 Bacteroidales bacterium | reverse complement strand
AAAACACCGGGGTTTGCCAGTTCGGCATACCAAAAGCTTAATCCAATTACAGGGTATTTATACAGTGGCTGCCAGCTATTTTCGCCATGGGTTTGTTTGTCAACATTAAGTTCAAAAGCAGGAAAATGCCCTGCTACAATTCCTTCCATGCTTTTATGATGGGCGATAATAAACCCATAATGAAGTTTTGTTTCAATGAAATATTTTATTGAATCATCACTGGCAAATCTTAGAGAATCATTTTTGTGAAAATAAGTTGATGCATAATTCTTACTCAGAATAGCGGAAATAAACAATAATATTAATACCGGTTTATGCATTCAGCCTATTTGATTTAATGCTTAGCAAAAATAGAATTATTCCGCTTAATACTTACCTTTGTAAAAAATAAATACCGTGGATAAACGATTAGCTGCATTTGAAAAATTGCTTGGTATAATGGATGAACTCAGGGCAAAATGTCCGTGGGATAAAAAGCAAACATACGAATCGCTCAGGCACCTGACCATTGAAGAAACTTATGAACTTGCCGATGCCATTGTGTCGAAAGACAGCAAGGAAATCTGTGAAGAACTGGGAGATATACTGCTTCATATTGTTTTCTATGCCAAGATAGGCGAGGAAAATAAAGAATTTGATATTGCTGATGTAATTAACGGGATAAATGAAAAACTTATCCAGCGCCACCCGCATATTTTCAGTAATGTTGTTGCCGAAACTGATGAAGCTGTAAAAAGCAATTGGGAAAAGATAAAGCTTAATAGCGGAAAGAAATCTGTTATGGGAGGTGTTCCCAATTCGCTTCCTTCAATCATCAAAGCATACCGCATACAGGATAAAGCAAGAGGTGTTGGGTTCGACTGGGAAAATACCGCGCAGGTGTGGGAAAAAGTTATTGAAGAAATGAATGAATTGAAAACCGAAGTTGAAAGTAAAGAAGCAAATGAAAGGATTGAAAGCGAATTCGGGGATCTGCTGTTTGCATTAATTAATTATTCCAGGTTCATCAATGTTAATCCCGATTCGGCACTTGAAAGAACCAATATTAAATTTATCCAACGCTTCAAATATTTAGAAGAACATGCCGGAAAATCCTTGCACGATATGACACTGGCTGAAATGGATGTTTTCTGGAACCAGGCTAAAGAAATTTATAAATAATTGGTATTGTTAACCAAATATAGCTCTCTTAATTATTTTCTTTGAGAACCTTTGAGATTCTTTGTGAAGCTTTGTGTATAGCTATTCCACAAAGTTACTCAAAGTTGCCACAAAGGTGCGCAAAGATTAAAAGAATAATCAATATACCAATTTAACAATACCAAATAATTTTGTAATTTTGTTCTATTCTTCTATTTAATATCGATTAAAGTAAAAATGAGGAAGCTAAGCACTATATTTATTTTGTTTGCTGTAATCCTTTCTGTTTCCTCTTTCGCAGGCAAACCTGAAAATGGATTTCTTCTTCCTCCATCATCGCCTCCAAAAATGTCTGATCTGGATTTTAAAATGATGTACCTCGACGCCCAGGATCTTTTTAATTACGAATATTATGATGAGGCGCTTAATCTCTTTCAACAATTGCTGGCCGATGATAACAGCAACTGCAATATTAATTTTTATGTGGGTGTTTGCATCCTTAATTCAAAAAAGGACAGGACAAAATGCATAAGTTACCTCGAAAAAGCTTCAAAGAAAACTGATGCTGCCTATAGTTATTCATATAAAGAAACTTCGGCGCCTGTTTTTACTTTTCTGTACTTAGGACAAGCCTATCAGCTGGAAGGGAAATATGATGAGGCTCTGAAGAATTATGAAAAGTTTAAAACATTCCTGACCAACAAAAATAAAGACGGAACCTTTGTTGATGAGGTAGAGCATTGTATAAGCATGGCAAACCTTGCAAAAAAGCTAATTGCCAAGCCTGTAAAGGTTAAAATTGAGCCTGTAAAACCTGTAAATTCAACCTATTCCGATCTTGCATTGGTCCCTTCGATAGATGGAAGCACCTATTATTTTTCTTCCAGGCGCAAAGGCAATACAGGCAACGAAAGGGATAATTTCGGCGAGTACCTGGATGATATTTATTACACCCAGATAAAAGATAATAAATGGCCAAAACCCAAAAAGATGGCTTCGAAAATAAATTCATCAGCCAGCGATGTAATGAACTGCATTTCGCCCGATGGAAAGCAATTATATTTTTCGAGGCAGGTTCACGGCACTTACGATATTTTTGTTTCTGAAGTAAATAAAAAAGGAAAATGGCTGCCGCCCAAAAGCCTTGGGATTAATATAAATACAAAATACAATGAGCAATGGGCGTTTATATCTTCCGACGGCAACACCCTGTTGTTTTCGAGCGATAAACCCGGCGGTTATGGTGGCTATGACATATATATGTCGGAAAAGACCGCTACCGACGACTGGGGAAAGCCATTTAACCTGGGCCCCGAAATTAACACTCCTTACGATGAGATTTGCCCTGTGCTGATGCCCGACGGTACTTTATATTTCAGTTCGAACGGGCACGAAACCATGGGGGGATTTGATATTTTTGAGTCAACCATTTCGGAAGCCGATTACCCGGTAAACACTTCCGCCGACGATTACGACGTTTCTTCCGCCACCGCTCCTGTAGTGTCGAAAACCTTATGGTCGAAGCCCGAAAATTTAGGCTATCCCATTAACACTCCTGCCGATGATTTTAACTTTCACCCCACCACGCCCAACGGGAAACAAGGCTTTTATACCACCGCCAAATCATTAGGCTTCGGGGCATCGGGCATTTTCAGCTTTTCGTTTGAATAATTAAATCTTACTTCTATTATTTTTTGCAGCGACAAGAGGATTGCAATTGATGCTTAATTTTCCTTAAACGATACAGATTACCTTTTACCCCCCAAAACCTACCGTTAACTGATTAGAACCTACCGTAAACTGATTGGTGTTTGCAGTCGCCTCAACGGTGTTATAATTTTGTAATAACTTTAGTATTCACTTTAAAACTTACAGCTATGAAAAAGAAAATTTTAAAATCAGTCCCAATCGGTTATGGCAGGTTTATTATGGTTGCTATACCGTTTACGCCAAGCAGAAAGAAATTGGCGAAAATTAAAGTGTCGAGGGCATATCAAAATGACATTACCACCGATTTGTGCGCTTTTGGAAATGGTATAAAAACAACGGGGGTTGCCCCGCTCAACCAGCCAAGCGCTACCCCTCCGGTAAACCCGGTGGTAACCGATACGAGTTTGAAATCAAAATCAATCGCGCTGCTGAATATTCATTCGGGCAGGCAATCGCAGCCGCCCGTTAATACGGCGCATGATGAAGGAATTTCGAAAACCGGTTTGGTGAACGATCTGGACGCCTTAGCCAGCCAGGTGGAAAGTATTGCCAACAGGTTAGCGGTTGCGGCAGGCGATGTGAAAGTGGGTGAAGCATTTGTTTTATTAGTGGGTTTCAAACTTGGAGGGAAAGGACACGGAACGGCACATGCTTTCAAGCAAAAACCTTCGGCAAAAAACACGGTGCTCATTCAGATACCAACTGCGGGCAAAGGCGCCATTCATGTGTTGCGGGTAGGAAAAACCACCGAAGATGTTATACCTTCGGCATGGAGCAACAACATTCCTATTCATACCACCGAACTTATGGTGAGTGGTGGCGGGCTTAAAACCGGCGACATTTTGGCTGTGCAGCGGGGCGTAATCCTTACTATGGCTTCCAGCATACTGCCTGCAAAAGAAGTGGCAAAACCCGTATCCTCACTTTCAACCAAAAGTACCAAAAAGAAACATCAGACGCCTGTTTACACCTACGGCACCGACCCCATTTCGTGGAGCATTGAAATATTGTATGCTGTAGTACAGTAAAATAAAATAAAAGTGTAAAAGACTACAGTGTTTGTGGAAAACACTGTAGTCTTTGTGGAAAACACTGCATTCTTTATGGAAAACACTACAGTCTTTGTGGAAAACACTACAGTCTTTGTGGAAAACACTGCAGTCTTTGCGGAAAACACTGCAGTCTTTGCGGAAAACATTGCAGTCTTTGTGGAAAACACTGCAGTCTTTGCGCTAAACACTGCAGTCTTTGTGGAAAACATTGCAGTCTTTGTGGAAAACACTACAATGTTTGTTTAAATAACTGCAGTGAATGTGTCAAAAACGAGAAGGAATTGATAAATTACTTGAGGGGAAGGGATGGAAATGATTTATGATGGGTTAGGAAGCAGGATGAATGAGTAAAATATTTCCGATAAATTGCTTGATTTCAGCTTAATATTATATTACTTTTGGTAGTTGTTAAACAAAAAAAACATGAAAAAATTTTTACTTTTTATTGCATTAATAAGCTTAATGGGCTTTGCAAATGCACAAACCTATGTTAGCGGATTTATTAATGCAAATACAACATGGAATTTAGGTGGTTCGCCTTATATAGTTACAGGCAATGCCTTGCTTTCGCATGGTTATACGTTAACCATTAATCCGGGGGTTGTTATAAAATTTGATACCGCAACAGCTTTACAAATTGACGGGGAATTAATTGCCATTGGCACTCCTACAAACAGGATTACATTTACTTCAAATAAATCGGTTCCCCAATGGGGCGATTGGGCAGAACTGCATTTCTCTGATACCTGTACAGATGCAGTATTTGATAGTTTCGGGAATTATATTTCGGGATGTATTATGAAAAACTGCGATGTGCTTTATGGTGGCGGATTAAATATTGCAGAAATTCGCATTGAGAGTTCTTCTCCATATATCAGTCGTTGTAATATAATGTACAGTTATAACGATGGTATCGATTGCATAGGTTCTTCATATATATTGGATTCAAGCGCTGTAAAAAATTGTTGGGGATATGGTCTTTTATTTAGTGATATTTTTCAAAATTCATATAGGTTGAAAATCAATGGTGATACTATTGAAAATACTTATACTAGTGGTATATCTATTGGGAACGCAGGTAATTGTTTAATATCAATTACTAATAACTATTTTATCTCAAATAATGGAGATGCAATATATGGTGGTAGTTTAAGCAATACCTTAATTGCTGATAATTATTTTATCAATAATATTGGCTTTGCTGGAATAATTTCTATTGATGGAATTGGACTTGATGATACAATTAAATGTAATAAATTTATGAATAACGCGGGGTATTCATATTGTATTTGCGGCGAAGTTTATAACGGAATGGTAATAAATAACATCTTTAAAGATAATTCCCTTGTACGTAATCTAATTTATCTTTCTTATTATCCTGGCGGCGATTTATTTTTTTCAAACAATTACTTTGCTAATAACTCTATAGGTTCATTATGGAATTGTTGCTATTTCGACGATGAAATGACTGGTCCTTCTACCCCTATTTTACATATTGACCATAATACTTTTATTAATAATACAGGGGCAAGTGTGTTATTTATCACAGGTCCACAAATGAGTAATATGAGTATTAATTTCTTAAATTTTAAATATAATAGTTTTTCCGACCCCGGCGCACAATATGAATTATATGATGATATTCCTTATGGTTCTCCAAATATTTATGCCGACAGCAACTATTGGGGTAGCACAAGCACCTCACATATTGATTCAGTTATTTACGATTATTTTGAAAATGCTAATTTATCAGTAGTATATTACTCACCTATATTGGAAGAATCTCCTGCCATTGATACAACCTGCCCTCCGAATATAATAAGTGGTATTAAATATCAGGAACCTGTAACTAACTTTAATATTTTTCCTAATCCCGCCACCAGTAATCTTACTGTTGAAACAACACAGCAGGTAACAATAGAAATTTTTAACATACAAGGCCAGCTAATAAAAACCCTCCCGCCTTGCGGCGAGGCAGGTGCAACAACAGGCAATAAAACAAACATAGATGTTTCAGCCTTTCCAAGCGGGGTGTATATTGTACAAGTTAAAAGTGAGAAAGATTATAAAGTTGGAAAGTTTGTAAAAGAGTAATCAACAATTAAACAATTCAACAGTTAAACAATTAATGATATGAAAAAACTAATACTCTTTATTGCATTTATAAGACTAGTAAGTTGCACAAATGCGCAAACTTCCGATTGGTTGTGGGCTAAAAGTGCAGGTGGTACCACTAACGACGAAGCAGAAAACATTTGTACTGATGCCTTAGGAAATATATATATCGCCGGCGAATTTGAAAGCCCTTTCATTATCTTTGGAATGGATACTCTTTATAATAATGATACCACTGGTAGTACTTCCGATATCTTTATTGCAAAATATGATGCAAATGGGAATAATCTTTGGGCAAAAAGTGCAGGAGGTATTTATTATGAGCAAAATGAAGCTATTGCTATAGATAAATATAATAACGTATATATTACTGGTTATTTTTATAGCAAATCCATAATATTTGATAATGATACATTGCACAATGTTGACACAACAACGACCTACACTTCTAAAATCTATTTTGTAAAACTAAATCCCAATGGAAATGTAATTTGGGCAAAATGCTTAGGTGATACGGATTATAATAATAGTTGCAGCCTTGCATTGGATAAAGAAAATAATATTTACATGTCAGGAGGATATTGCAGCCAAAGATTTTATTTTGGTAACGATACCTTAAACAACATGGGTGCCGGCTATACAGATATTTTTCTTTTAAAATTTGATCCCTCAGGTAACCCGCTTTGGGCAAAAAGTTTCGGAAGTAATAATGAGGATTGGGGCAGAAGCATTATAACCGATTCGACAGGAAATATTTATATGACAGGTAATTTTAGTGGTTTAAAATTTATAGCAGGAAGCGATACTTTGTATCAGGCAGATCCATCCTGGGATTATCAAACGTCAAGTCTGTTTATCATGAAAATGGATACATTGGGAAATATGATTTGGGCAAAGTGTGCCGACGGAGACGAAGGGGCTTATCCGGTAAGTATTGCGTTGGATAAAAATAATAATATTTATGTGACTGGATCATTTTATAGCGATACATTAATTTTAGGGAAGGATACGTTACTTAATGCGGAACACAGTTATTCAAATGAACCTGATGTTTTCACTGCAAAATATGATAAAAATGGAAATGAAAAATGGGCAAAACAGGCAGGTGGTGTTAAAATGGATGAAGGCAACAGCCTAATTATTGATGGTAATAATTATATTTTTATAGTTGGAGATTTTGTTAGTTCTTTTATATTGTTTGGACATGATACATTGTTTAATTATGATACATTAGGTGGAGATGATTTTTATATTGTAAAATATGATACGAGTGGAAATGTGATTTGGGCAAAATCTGCAGGAGGAAATAGAAATGATAATATTACATGCATTACTGAAGATAATT
>JBEKEO010000156.1:0-7396 GCA_050013795.1 Bacteroidales bacterium | reverse complement strand
TATTTCCTTGCCTCGTCAGAAAGCGTGACAGAACGTTTTTTACAGGCGCAATCGGCTATCTGCATCAGTTCATCAGGCACGTAATCATCAAATTTAAAGTAATACCCAAAGCGTGAACGCAGCCCCGGGTTCGATTCAAGGAAATGTTCCATTTCAGCAGGATAGCCTGCAACCATAATGGCTATATCGCCCGGGCCATCGGACATTTCTTTCAGCAACACCTCTATCACTTCTTTTCCATAATCCTTTGAATCGTTATCAGCACGTGCCAGCATATATGCTTCGTCAATAAAAAGGATGCCGCCTCTTGCTTCGTTTATCTTTGCTTTAACTTTAGGAGCTGTCTGCCCGATATACTCACCCACAAGGTCATTGCGGTCAACTTCGAGGACCTGTCCTTTAGAGAGGAGCCCCATTTTGTTGTAAATCTTTCCAAGCAAAGTAACCACTGTGGTCTTGCCTGTGCCGGGATTGCCTGTAAATACACTGTGCAACGACATCTTTTCCGAATCGTGAAAACCTTTCTCAGTCCTGAGCTTAATAAAGTCAAGGTACTTAATATGATCCCTGATGTTATCCTTTACCTGTGAAAGCCCGATAAGCTCATCAAGCTGTTTCATCACATCTTCAAGGGTTTCAGCAGGAGCTGTTGTTCCGGCAGTCACAGTTTTCTTTTCGCCTGCCACAACATTTGAAGAAAGATCGAATACGCCCTCTACTTCATTTTCACTGAAATCAAAATTAACCGAAGCAACCAAAGTATCCATGAAAACAATATTAAGCCTGTAGTCATTGTCCTTCCATGAACCGGGTGTGTTGCTGCCCCAGCCTGCAGTGAATGTATACACATAGCCTTCTTTGCCTTTCTCTATATAGCGGAAAGAATCCGTCTTGCCTTTAACACCGCCGCAATCGTCATAAAAGGTATAAAAGATTTCACAGAAAAAGTCTTTAGGTGTTTTAATCTTTATTTTAAGTTCAAGCCAAACATACTGCGTTTGTGTTTTACTGAAGGTAGTAATATACCTGCGCTTGCCATCTTCCACATCATTATCAGGTCCATTGTAAAATTTCAGACTTTCTATGGAAAAATAGGGATTGTCGTTTGCTAAAACAAGACCGACATCTTCAACATAGAACTTCTTTGAACCTATCAGCTCGCCATCAATATATGCTTCCCATAAATAATCGCCTTTGGTCCAGTAATTGCCAGGTGTGGCATTTCCCCATCCGTCGCGGATGAAAACAATATTATCATCAGTCTTGATAGTACGCTGAGATTCCAGGTTGCACAGTTCTTTCCTGTTGCTGCCATCAAGGGCAAAAGACTTTAAACTTATCTTTGCATCCCATGGCGTTTCATCAAATAACTTGTTATAAAACGAAAATTCCACACTTAAATAAGTTGTTTCCTGCCTGTCAAATACTGTACGGTATTTCTTGGTAGAACCGGCCATCCATTCGTCAGAACTATATACTTTCAGTTCTTTAAATTTGAATTTCTTTACACTGGTATCAATTAATTTTTCTCTTCCGAACATATTGCTGTTGTTTAATTCAGTAATAGGTTATTCAATTTAATATTCAATTTTATCCTCCTTGTTTTTCCACTCATTAAAAGGGTTCAAAGAATCTGCATGTTTAATATGAAAAGTGGTAATATTTCTTTTATCATATGGCACATTTATCTCATCATAAATGAACGAATCATCGAAACCAATATCAGCGGCATCCTTTTTAGTTCCTGCAAAATAAAGCTTATCAGGCCTTGCCCAATAGATCGCTCCAAGACACATAGGGCATGGTTCGCAACTTGCATAAACTTCGCACCCATCAAGCTGAAAAGAACCAAGGTCTTTACATGCATTGCGAATTGCTATCACTTCAGCATGAGCAGTAGGATCGTTATTTGAGGTAACAAGGTTCACCCCTTTGCCGATTATTTTTCCATCCTTCACTATCACAGCACCAAAAGGTCCTCCCTTTCCAGACTTCACATTTTCTGCCGCCAACTTTATAGCCTCAGACATGAATTTTTCATTATATGAATCCATCTTATTGTATTTAAAAACAAATTTAATGATTGTTTACAAACATGAAATGATTTTTTCGCATCCTTCTTTGATTTCTTCTTCCTTAATAACAAGGGGGGGGGCAATGCGCATGCAATGAGGTGCAAATAAAAACCAGTCAACAATAACACCATTGTCAATGCACTTTCGAATTATATTCATGTTGGATTTTTCATTTTCAAATTCAAGAGCAATCAAAAGACCCTTTCCCCTGAATGATTTAATTGATTCATGTTTTAAAAGTTTCTGGAACAACCTTGCTTTTCCTTCAACCGTTTCTATTAGCTTTTCCTTTTTTATTACTTCAATGTTTGCAATGGCAGCAGCACAACTAACAGGATGCCCACCGAATGTTGTAATATGACCTAAATAAGGATTGTTTGTCAGGCATGACATAATCTCATTTGAAGAAATAAACGCGCCTAATGGCATGCCGCCGCCGAAGCCTTTTGCAAGGGTAATAACATCAGGAACAATTCCATAATGTTCAAAACAAAACATCTTGCCTGTTCTTCCAAGTCCTGTTTGAACTTCGTCAAGTATCAGCAAAGCACCTTTATCACTGCATTGTTTGCGAAGGGCATTCATAAATGAAGCATCAGGAATAATGACACCGGCTTCACCCTGAATTGATTCGGCAATGACACAAGCAGTTTTATTTGTAATATATTTCAGATCTTCCGGTTTATTATATTCGATGAATCGAATGTCGGGAAGCAGAGGGCGAAAAGCCTGCTTGAAATATTCATTCCCCATTACACTCAATGAACCATGAGTACTGCCGTGATATGCATTCTTAAATGTAATAATTTCACTGCGCCCGGTAAATCGTTTGGCAAGCTTCAATGCTCCTTCTGTTGCTTCAGTTCCCGAATTAACAAAATAAGAACAGTTAAGTGAAGGTGGCAATAAGTCAGCAAGCATAGTGGCAAGTTTGACCTGAGGTGTTTGTATGTATTCGCCGTAAACCATAAGGTGCATATACTTATCAAGCTGGTCTTTCACAGCTTTTACAACAGCAGGATGACGATGCCCTGTATTGCTAACAGAGATACCGGAAATAAGGTCAATATACTTTTTGCCTTTATTATCATATATATAAATCCCTTCTGCATGTTCAATCTCGAGTGCAAGAGGCATATCGCTTGTTTGAGCTAAATGCTGCAGAAAAAGCTGTCGTTGTGTAAGCATACTGTTCTCTATTTCATTACAATAATAATAATAATTTCCATATCCTGATAATTTATAAATGCAGAATTTAAATATGATAAAAATCAACGTATATTTGCATTGATAAATTCATCTGATTTGATGAAAATAACCAACCACATCATTCTTTTAGTTTTATTGATCACTTTTATTTTTTCTGAAAGGTCATCATCTCAAACAATATGTCCATCTGATTATAATACATGGGGGGCTGGAATTAAGTTTGGCACACTACCGTATTACGGTTATGTAAGACAGATGCATTACAGCTCGAATAACCCTTACAGAGAAATTAATAAGGGTCTTGCATTTGAAGGAATAAAAAACTTTAATCAGACATTTGGAGCAAAAATTCAATTGCTGTTAGGAAACCTTTACGGTTCATCGCCAAATTTAAACCTGCATTTTAAAAGTAACATTGAAGAGCTTAGTGTTTCAGGTATTATCGATTTAAATGACCTCATTTCTTATTATCCCAAAAAAGAAAAAATTATCAATACATATTTGTTTGCAGGTATTGGAATGCTGGCATACAGGTCGGTTTTGCGTACATACAATGATAATGCTTTTGTTTCCGGGTTCGGGTGGGATTCAACAGGTGCAAAAACAGCTATGCAAAACACTTTGGTTTTTCCCTTTGGTATTGGGATCAAATTTAAAGTAAATCCTAAAATTGATGTCGGGCTTGAATTGACATTGCACCTTACCAATACCAATAAATTGGATGCATGGACAAAGAATAACACCTATAATGACAGTTACAGTTATATTGCTGTAAGTTTCACCTATAAAATCGGGAAGAAAAAAGAATTTATTGAATGGGTTAATCCATTTAAAGATACTTCCCAGAATTAGTTCAGGATAGGTTTTTGAATTATAATAATCACTTTACAAGAGAATTTTCATAAGGAGTACGATTGAGTATTGATCTTCCCAGCGTTACTTCATCAGTATATTCAAGATCATCGCCTATGGCTATGCCACGCGCAATGGTAGTAATGGTAATGCCAAACTCTTTCAACCGTTTATATATGTAAAAATTAGTAGTGTCGCCTTCCATAGTTGCACTCAGCGCCATGATTACTTCCTGCACATCTCCTTTTGAAACCTTGTTAACGAGCGATTCAATGTTCAAGTCGCTGGGGCCTATACCATCCATAGGAGAAATGATTCCCCCGAGAATGTGATAAACACCTTTGAACAGGCTTGTGCTTTCAATCGCCATTACATCTCGCACATCTTCAACAACACAGATAAGGCCATGATCGCGGTTCTGATTAGAGCAGATGAGACAGGTCTCTGAATCGGAAATATTGTGGCATTGCCTGCAATAAGTAATCTCTCTTCTTAGTTTAATAATTGATTGTCCCAAAGCATCGGTGTTTAAAGTGTCCTGTTTCAGCAGGTGCAACACAAGTCTCAAAGCAGTCTTTCTTCCTATGCCGGGAAGCTTTGAAAGCTCTGCAACAGCGTTCTCTAAAAGTTTTGAAGGATAATCGTACACGTTGGCGTTATTTACACTGCAAAGTTAATATGTTTTTTTCTTGCTCTGACAATAAGCTGAAAGAATATCTATTTTTGTTTATTAACTTATGGTACACCGAAAAATAATAAACCACAAAGAACACAAAGTAAAGGCACGCAAAGAACATAGAGAAGATAGTTCCTTTGTGAACTTTGTGCAAAACTTTGTGCCCTTTGTGGTTAAAATGTATTTACGTAATATCATTCAATAACCCTATTAATGAAGCCTGCATATATCCTTATTTGTTTTATTGCTTACACGATACTATTGTTTATCGTTACATGGCTCACGTCAAGGCGCTCGAACAACGATTCGTACTATGTTGGCAACAAATCTTCACCATGGTATATTGTAGCATATGGAATGATAGGTGCTTCCCTATCTGGAGTTACATTCATGTCGTTGCCGGGATTGGTGGGAACGCAGCAGTTCACCTACATGGGTATTGTGTTCGGTTTCCTTATCGGTTATACAGTAATTGCAACCATACTCCTTCCCCTTTATTACAGGATGAACCTTACTTCCATTTATGCATATCTCAACCAACGTTTCGGTTTCTGGTCGTATAAAACAGGCGCATTCTATTTTATATTATCACGTATAGTAGGCGCTTCGTTCAGGATGTTCTTGGTGGTAAATGTGCTGCAAACATTTGTGTTCGACCATTGGGGCATACCTTTCGGTGTGGTGGTTGCCGTGTTCATGATACTTATTATTTTATACACTTTCGAGGGTGGCGTGAAAACCATTATATGGACAGATACGCTTCAAACTACCTTCATGTTGCTGGGCGTGGTATTCTCCATTTACTTTATTTCAAAAGAGCTTGGAATAGGGCTTGGCGATATATTTGGGAAGATACAGCATGCCGGCTATACAAAGGTTTGGAATACCGACTGGCAAAGCAGGAACTTCTTCCTAAAACAATTCCTTAGCGGGGCTTTCATTGCAATAGTGATGACTGGGCTCGACCAGGAAATGATGCAGAAGAACATCAGTTGCCGTAACCTTAAGGCAGCACAAAAGAATATGTTCACCTTTAGCGGGATACTGGTGGTGGTTAACCTGATGTTCCTTACACTGGGTGCTGTGCTATATATGTATGCCTCGTCCAAGGGCATTGCCATACCCAAGAAGACCGACGACCTATTCCCCCTTATTGCATTCAATCATTTAAGTCCGCTGGCTGGACTGATATTTATGGTGGGACTGGTATCTGCCGCTTATCCCAGCGCCGATGGCGCATTAACAGCGCTTACCACTTCGTTCTGCGTGGATTTCCTTGGCTTTAAAGACAAAAGCAAGCTAACCGAAAAGCAGAAAAAGAAGATACGCTATTATGTGCATATCAGTTTTGCTACTGTGCTGCTAATAGTGATTCTTTTTTTCCGGGCACTGAACAGCGAAGCGGTTATCAATGCCATTTACACGGCTGCAGGATATACTTACGGGCCGCTGCTTGGCTTGTTTACTTTCGGACTATTCACAAAGTTTGCTGTTAAAGACAAATATGTGTGGATAGCGGCCATCCTCTCCCCTGTTCTGTGTTATGTACTTAGCCTGTATTCCGAAACACTGTTCAATGGCTACAAGTTTGGCTTTGAACTGATAGTGCTAAACGGATTTCTGATGTTTATTGGACTGTTTGTTTTGAGGAAAAGAGTAGTAATTTGAGTACTGAACTATTCTTTCACAAACTTCCTCACCTCTATCCCCTTTTCTGTTTTCACTTCAACAACATATACACCGTTTACAAAGGGTGAAACATCTACAACTGTTTTATTACTTGTTGCAACAATTGTTTTTATTAACTGTCCTTGTATGTTTGTAATTTCAATTACTGCATTTTGCGGGGATTCAATAGTTAAATTTTTTATTACAGGGTTAGGATAAACATTACTACCTGACTGTTCTGTGCTTTGCGAAGTAATACCGGTTGGTTGCGTACATGTAGAAATAAAATTACCAAAAGAAAACGGATCATTACCAACTGGAATTGTTGCCATAACAGTATTGGTGGTGCTGTTTATTACGCTTACTGTAGCATTACCCCCAACCGCAACATAAACCTTGCTCCCATCGTGGCAAAATGATATTCCGGCAGCATAATCACCAACGGTAATTGTAGCCGTAACAGTATTGGTAGTAGTGTTTATCACGCTTACTATACTTGCATTATAATTTGTAACATATACCTTGTTTCCATCAGGACTTACAGTTATTCCACGGGGTCCTGACCCAACTGCAATTGTATTAAGTATTGTATCTACAGCGCAGTTTATTACACTCACTGTATTTGCACCATTATTTGTAATATAAACCCTACTTCCGTCAGGACTCACAGCAATTCCTTCGGGTTTAGAACCAACGGCAACTGTTGCAGTAACCATATTATTTACGGTGTTTATTACACTTATTGTACCACTATATTCATTCGAAACATAGACTTTACTTCCATCGGGGCTGACAGATGCACCATATGGCATCGAACCTACCGGAATTGTAGCCGAAACAGTATTGGTAGCGCTGTTTATTACACTAACTGATTGATCATCCTGATTCACAACATATACCTTGCCACCGTCTGGGC
>JBEKEO010000155.1:0-7440 GCA_050013795.1 Bacteroidales bacterium | reverse complement strand
ATCACCAAAAAAACAATAAAAAAAGCAAAACCTGTCAAAACGACTAAAGTTGTTGCTAAACAAAAACCTCAAAAAAAGGTTTTGGTTAAAACTTCAGCTACAAAAAGAAAACCTTCCGCGAAAAAAACAACACCCATAGCAAAAAAGTCAATTTCAAAGAAGGTAATTGCAAAAAAAACGGTTGTAAAAAAATCCCTCCCATTAAAAAAAATTGCACCTTTAAAAATTACTCCCCAAAAGAAAGTTCTGAAAAAACATGATACAAAAAAGAAGATAGGTGTAAAAAACCCTTTAGTAAAAAAGGTTGTTAAGGTTAAAGAAAACAAAAAAACAAATAAGAAGAAGGCTGATATTAAAAAGCCTGTATTAAAAAAGGCATCTAACAAAATAGTAAAGGAAAAAAATATTATAGTGAAGAAAGGAAATATTATTATGAAAGGAATTAGCGATGTGGAGAAAAAAATTATAGTTGCTAAAACGATTGAAAGAAAAATAAAAATTAAAAAACCCGAGAAAATTCAAACTATTGAAAAAAAACAAAAAACTCAAGAAAAAGGGGATATTTCAATTGAAAAAAAATTAAAAGCGTTGATAAATCTTCAGCAGATCGATTCTCAGATAGATAAAATTCGTATCATAAGAGGAGAACTTCCACTTGAAGTTCAGGATTTAGAGGACGAGATTGCCGGTATTCAAACAAGAATTGAAAATTACACAAATGAAGTTAATGCAATAGATGAAGCTGTTGCCGAAAGAAAAAATGCAATCAAGCAATGCCAGACACTAATTAAAAAGTATGAAGCACAGCAATCGAATGTTAGAAATAACAGAGAATATGATTCTTTGTCAAAAGAAATTGAATTTCAGAATCTCGAAATTCAACTTTGTGAGAAAAGGATTAAAGAATATAAAGTTACTCTTGAAACTAAAAAAGAAATTATTTCAAGCTCTCAAAAGCAGTTAGATGAAAAGCTACATGATGCCAAGATAAAAAAGGCTGAACTAAATGATATTGTGGAAGAAACAGAAAAAGAAGAAAGCACCTTGCTGGCAAAGTCCAAGGGAAATCAAAAAATTATCGAAGAACGCTTACTTACAGCATATAAGAAAATTAGAAAAAATGCCAGAAATGGTCTCGCTGTTGTTGTTGTTGAAAGAGATGCTTGTGGTGGCTGTTTCAATAAAATACCACCTCAACGCCAGCTTGATATTAGAATTCGTAAGAAAATAATTGTTTGTGAATATTGCGGAAGAATTCTTGTTGATTCAGGAATAATACAATCTTGAAATAATATTTTAATGTATAAAAAAAGAGAAGGATAAATAATATCCTTCTCTTTTTTATTTATATATCTAAAAATTATTAAAATTTTAATCCCAAAGTAATTAAAAGATTATTCGAAATATATTTATTTTTTGCTGCATTAATATAATCAGCATTAAATAAATAATAATCATCTTTCGAAAAAGAATAAACATATCCGAAATCAATAAAATGCCTTTTACCTATAATTCCAAACCCTGCTGTAATAGCAGTTCTTTTTCCGTTTTCCGTATTAACTTTATAGGGACTACCATATATGTCATAACCTCCTCTGATGCTAAACATACCTAATACAACTTCTGCACCAACTTTTATGTTTTGTGTAGCAGTATATTTTTGAGTTATAGTATTGTTCACATCAGAAAAATCGTACGAGTTTGAATATATGCGTGCTTCTGAATAATCCACATATTCATAATCAGCGCTTATAGTTCCCAAATGACCAATCTGAATAGCAATACTCCCAATTTCTTTCTTAGGTGTTATTATCTGGTAATCAAATGAACCATCGGGTGAATAAGAAGTAATGAAATTCCCGTTATCGAAATTCGAAGTCATAGTTGAATTCCAGCTATCATTCAAATTATAATAAGTAGGAGAATGAAATGCAGCACCAATTTTCACTTTAATCAAATCTATATTGATCGGAACAAATATTAATCCCAATTTAAAATTAAACCCTGAGCCTGTTGTAGTTAATTTCTGATCAAAAGCAAAACTCTGAAAATAATTAGAAAGAGTGTCGGGATCATTGTCCGTTTCTTTATAAACTGAATGTTCGTAATAATTTACAAAGGGAATTCCTAAAGTGCCTCCAATGTATAGTCTGTTATTATAATTAGCACCCAATGATAAAACCATTTCCTGCATCGAGCCGCTTGTATTAACAGTTTTAACTTGGGTTGTCCCTTTATCCGGAACCACAGGAATATAATTAGTCCCGCCGGAAGTATCTATAAGTGATGAACTGAAAGCTAATTGAGTGCTGAAAGGTTCAAGATTATCAGGTGTATTTCCTTGAGCATTTGCAGCAAACATATCCATCATTGATCCATTAGTTGTGCCTTTAATGGTTAAACTGTTATTGAAATTATTTTCCCTGTTGATACCAATTCCAAAATTCACTGATTTCCAATGGCTCCTGCTATGTGTTTTAAAAGCCAAAACCATTCCAAAATTACCTAAATTAAAATTGAATTTCTGATCATCAGTAGTGTTTCCATTATAGGATGAAGAAGTTTCCCCGATATAAAAAGAAGGAGTGAAAGTAAATTCGTTTTTCCTGTAAACACCAAGACCGGCAGGATTGGTAGATAATGTTGAAAAATCAGCGCCCACTGCTCCAAAAGCGCCACCCATGCCGGAATATCTTGCTGTTCCTCCAAAATATTCCATAGAATATCTTATAGCATCTACATCATTCTGAGCATTCACTTTCATAGTACAACCTATGATCGCCAGTGAAATTAATATTTGAATCTTTTTCATAATCTGAATCATCAAATTAATATCAATAACCTTTGCTTTTATTTTGAGTGGCCTCCTCCTGAGTGACCTCCAGAGGAACCTCCGGAAGAATGACTTCCCGAACTGCCACCCGAATAGCTTCCAGATGAATGACTTCCACCTCCTGAATAGCCACCTGAATGACTACCTGACCCAGAGTTCGATTTTGGAGCAGAATAATTGCTGCCATTCATTTTAGGCGAACTGTAGCTGGGAGTGCTATATGTTTTAGGATGCGAATAGTTGTTATTCGAACTAGGGGTATATGCACTCTTATTATTGCTGGAATTGCTATATGTTTTCGGTTTTGAATTATACTGATTAGATTTTGCTTCAGAATAATTTGGCGACACATAGGCTTTCGGTTTTGAATAAGTTTGCTTAGGGGCAACATATTGTTGAGTGTTTTTTGGTGTATATGAACTGTTTGGAGTATTATAATGTCCGGAATTAGTAGTATATGCAGATGTACCATTCTTAGGAGTCACAGTATTATTTACTGTTGATTTACTCTTAGGAGTAATAAAACTTGTGCTACCAGATGAAGTTTTAATTGAGCCGCTAATGCTCTTTGGCTTTATATCGTTTCCGGAGTTGATAGATGAGTTAGGTTTCACATCTGAACCATTTTTAACTAAAGCTATATTCTCACCTACATTGTTCTTCCCCCCGTTATTTGCGTGAATAGGTGTATTGGGTGGAGTATTATGTACTTCATTTTTATTAAAAGAAGCCATTTCGTATTTCTGTCCAAATGTTAAACCTTTATGTTCAATTTTGTTTGAAATAACTGCTCTTGGTCCATAATAAGATGAATTATGGTCAAAGCTATTGTAATAATGTTCACCAGCCCAATAATTATGGTAACCATTATGATGACCACCATACCAACCCCAATGTGGATGTCCCCATCCCCAATAACCCCAATAACCGTACCAGTATGGATCCCAATAATAATATCCAGGATACCACCATGGACAACCTGTATAAATACTCAAACCCCAGCACCATGGGTCATAGTTATACCAGTAATAATTTGTATAGTAGTCATTATAATAATCAAACCCGTAATATGGGTCATTAAACCTTCTTAAACGGGCTGCATATTCATAATCATAATAATCATCAAAATAATTATTAGTTACATAGGTATTCCCATTCTCATCCGTATAAGTTTGCTGTGTAGAATACTTTGAGGATTCACCGGGTTGAGTATCTTTGTTCGAATCATCGGCATTAACCTGTTGAAGAGAGGAATTCTGTTCGTAGTTCCTGTTTCTGTTTGAGGCAGAATTATCTCTTGTAGTGTAGCTGCCGGGGGAAGTTGTTGCGGAACTTTCCTGACTTTGCGTGGTTTCGGATGGCAATGTGGTTGATGAATTTACAGCCTCATCCTTGCTGGAGTAATACACATCATCGTTCGATGAACGGGTCTGGTAGGTTGACCTGCATGCCGTAAGGAATATTACTGATAAGGCAAGCAATTTAATAATAGTTTTCATGATTTTATCTCCTATAGATTTTTTAAGGTTATATTGTTTCGTTGTCATTTGATATAATTTCTAATTTTGCATAAACAGAAAACATCTGTTTTAATGCAAATATCATACCAAACCTTATTTTATGGCTAAAGATTTTTCAACAAGAGAAGAAAATTATTCCCAATGGTATAACGACATAGTAATAAAAGCTGACCTTGCAGAGAACTCTGCTGTTCGCGGATGCATGGTGATCAAGCCGTATGGGTATGCTATTTGGGAAAAAATGCAAGCTTCGCTGGATAAGATGTTTAAAGATACAGGTCATAGCAACGCGTACTTCCCAATTTTCATACCAAAATCTTTTTTTACCAAAGAAGCATCTCATGTGGCAGGGTTTGCCAAGGAATGCGCTATCGTAACTCATTACAGATTAAAGAATTCACCTGATGGCAAAGGCATTATTGTTGATGAAGATGCTAAGCTTGAAGAAGAACTTATTGTGCGTCCTACTTCTGAAACAATTATTTGGGACTCATATAGAAACTGGATTAAATCGTACCGTGACCTCCCGATATTAATAAACCAATGGGCTAATATTGTAAGATGGGAAATGAGGACACGCCTTTTTTTACGCACTGCCGAATTTCTATGGCAGGAAGGCCATACCGCTCATGCCACTAAAGAAGAAGCCATCACAGAAGCGGAGAAAATGCTGGATGTTTATACCGAATTTGCTGAAAAATGGATGGCTATTCCTGTAATCAAGGGTATAAAATCAGAGCGTGAACGTTTTGCCGGCGCTTTGGAAACCTATTGTATTGAAGCGCTTATGCAGGACGGAAAAGCATTGCAGGCAGGAACTTCTCATTTCCTCGGACAGAATTTTGCTAAAGCTTTTGATGTGAAATTCGCTACAAAAGAAAGCACTCTTGATTATGTATGGGCAACTTCCTGGGGGGTTTCTACCAGATTGATGGGTGCTTTGGTTATGGTTCATTCAGATGATAAAGGATTGGTGTTGCCTCCCAAATTAGCTCCCACACAGGTTGTAATTGTACCCATTTATAAAAATCCGGAACAGTTAAATGAAATATCGGCAAAAGTTGCACCGATTAAAAAAGCTATAGAAAACAAGGGTATTTCAGTAAAGTACGATGACAGGGATACCCATAAACCGGGATGGAAGTTTGCCGAATATGAATTTAAGGGAGTGCCTATCAGGCTGGCTATTGGACCACGTGATATTGAAGAAGGGACAATTGAACTTGCCAGGAGGGATACGCTGGAAAAAGCTGTTTACCAGCAAACAGATATAGAACATAAAATTGAAAATCTCCTGGCGCAGATACAGGAGAACCTTTATGATAAGGCACTTTCTTTCAGGGAAATGAATACCCATATAGTGAACTCATGGGATGAGTTTAAGGAAAGAGTTGAAAACAAAGGCGGTTTTTTAATGGCTCATTGGGATGGCACTGCCGAAACCGAGGAAGCTATTAAAAATGAAACTAAAGCCACTATAAGATGTCTTCCGCTTAATAATCCAAAAGAAGCCGGCAAATGCGTTTATTCCGGTAAACCATCGACACAAAGAGTGATTTTTGCAAGGGCTTATTGATCAGTATTTTATTAATTGCCCTGAACCGGTAATATTGGTTGTTAATATGGAGGGCGAACCCGTATAGTATATACTCCCGATATTTCCTATTTGTGCATTTAAATCATCATAAACGTTTATATAACAATCATTGGTAGAATTATTGGTTATGGAAAAATTGGCTGAAGGAAAATTACTTAAATCAGCCTTGCCGTATCCATTGGAGTATAAATTACTAACACCTGACCTTCCTGTAATGATTAAATCAATGGGGCCGCTATACATGTTAAACGAGGAAGTCCCTGAAACAAGTTTGAGATTAATAGTTCCGGAGCCGGAATGATCGTTCAGTACAAAATTATCAGCATATAGGGTATCAATAGTATTTATATTTCCCGAACACATATTTTCATCTATTTCTTTTATTTTTTTGCATGTTAAATAAATATTCACCTTATGCCTGAAACTTCTTACCCAATTGCATTTGTTATCATTTGTGAGGCGTAAGCAGCTATCTGTGACATCTGTCTTAATTGATCCCAAAAGGTGGCTCCCTGCTTCAACAACAATGGAATAAAATGTATCTTCTGTGATATAAAGGTTTATATTGTTAGAAACGGATATGTTATTAAAACCAGGAATAGTCCGGTTTTCACGAGTGATGCTGCCGGTGCTTTTAAAACAATCGCATGTGTCGGATTTATTGCAAGAAAGGATAATAAATGCAATAAATAAATAAAATAATGCTTTTATTTTTCTCATAATTATTTTAATGAATAACCAATTCCCCACTCAATAAAATCTGCTGTTGCGTAATGTGTTAATAAAGCAAGGTTAAGCATAATTCTATTGCTGAATAAATATCGCAAAGCAAAACGAGTATAAATGGGTTCGACATATTTATCTTTTACATATAAATAATAACCTATCTGGGTGATAATAGAAAAATGAGAAAAATCGAACTGGTGACCTATATAAATACCGGGTTTGATTACATCATAGGCATGATTAACGGTAAATCCATTATATTCTATTGTTTGAACATTTGAAAGATCCCAAAAAATATCGAACCCTATTCCAATTTCTCTTTTCTTGCTAAGGGGTTTTAAAAAACAAGCTGATAAAGTATAAATGCCATAATAACTGCCACCGGGAAGAGAAATTTGCTTTATTCCACCCGAAGCAAATAGTTGAATATTCAACTTCTGTTTTTTCTTGTGAAACGCGGTATCAACGTGTGAAATAATGGTAGAATTATTATGAAATATATATGCCATTCCCACGCTTACCGTAGGTATATTAATTCCCAGATTAGGCGTTTTTATCAATCCGTTAGAAAAATGAGAAAGTCCAATTGACCCTGAAACTAATACCCTTTTTGAGATAATCCATTTTAATTCATAAAACAAATTGAGTGCGGCATTCAGATGCGAGCCAATGGCAATATCTTTATAATTGTCAATCCTGTCAAATTTTTTAGTCAGGTAACCTAATCCTGTTCCAAACCTGAAATTAAACTGGAAATAATCATC
>JBEKEO010000154.1:0-7458 GCA_050013795.1 Bacteroidales bacterium | reverse complement strand
CATGCCATAAGTATAAATGTAATACCAAATCCTTCGGAAGGTAAATTTATTGTGCAAATAGCAAATAGTAAATATCAGCCATCAACTGTTGAAATATATAACCTGCTTGGCGAAAAAGTGTATCAATCATCAGTTATCGGTAATCAATCATCGGTCATTGATATTTCAGGACAGCCCGTTGGAATTTATTTCCTGCAGGTTAATACAGATAAAGAATCGTTTAAACAAAAGATAATACGAATAAAATAAAAGATGCCAAATTACTTGACTTTTAATAGTTATTCATGTATATTTGTATGGATTAATAATATTTGATATTCATCAATACAATGCTTAAAAATATGATACTATGAAAACGCATACACTTTTAAAGGGAATATTCTTGACCGCTGCGTTGGTGCTATTTTCCATAAGTTCGTTTACGCAAACGGTGGGGGTATCCGATGTTAGTTTTACTCCTCAAAGTTTGTTGCATGTTCATAGTAGCGGTTCAGGTGCTGCATCACTTTTTCAAATCACTAACGGTTTATCTGGTAATGGAAGTAATAACGTGGGGTTTACATTTGATGTTGATGCCAGTTTTAATATATTTATGAATAATCACCAAAGCACTTATCTTGGTTTTAAAACTAGCGGAACAGAACGTATGCGTATTACAAGTGCTGGTTTTGTTGGGATTAATACTACTGGTGCTACTGGTGGAGTACCCGGTTATTTGTTTCATGTTTTTGGCGGCACGGGCTCTACAAGTCAAACTATTGCTTCAATTGAAGGAAATTCACTGACATCGGGAATAGGATTAAGTATTTCATCTAACAATACTGCATTCGCCGGATATTTAGAGGATGCTCAGGCAACAGACGCTACAAATACTAATGCCTACACAACAATACATTCGGTTGCTGCTGGAAATAATGGACAAGGAATCATAGCCAGTAAATCTAGTACAACTGCAGCTACCGCAGGTGGAGCAAATTTTGGCGGAAGGATAGCGGCTGTTTTTGCACAGACAGCTACCCCGAACACAATTGCTGTTTTTGGAAATGCTTCTGATAATACTGCAACCGCAAGTGTTGGAATATGGGGTATTGCTGCCAATGGAACAAATAATATTGGAGTTGTTGGAATAGGTGGCTCTGGATCGACATATACTACAGCATGTACCGGGGGGGCTGGTGCATATTTTTATGGACAGGCTTATGGTTTATACTCTATTGGGGCTAATGGTGTGGCTGGTAAATTTATCAGGTTAACAGGAGCGACTAATACTTCTGCCCAGGGTGCTTTGAGTATGGTAGCCCAAACAACAGCAGGAACTATGTCGGATGGATTTGGACCGTCTTTACTATTCTATGAGAATGATGGGAGTGATAATTTTTTGGGTAGAATTGATGGGGTAAGAAATGGATTGGATAATTCAGGAAGACTTGTATTTCAGACTGCAAATGCAGGGTCAATGAGTGAAAAAATGACTGTTTTAGCTAATGGGAATGTGGGAATAAATAACAGTAATCCTTCAAAATTGTTTTATGTTGATGGTACCGGTTTTGATGCTACCAGTCAGGTTGCTGAAATTAATGGTGATAATGTAGGTTCTGGTTCGGCTTTATACGTGCATTCCGCAAACATTACTTCTGGATGGTTAGTAGAATTAGATGCAACAAATGCTTCTGGTACTGGTAATGCGCTGGAAGTGTCAAATAATTCCACAAGTTCAACAGCTAACACCGGTAATGCCATTAAGGCTGTACAAAGTGGTGCTGCTGCACATGGAAATGCAGTTTACGCCTCAAGTGTTGGCGCTGTAGGTTATTCGGCAATCTTTGGAACTCAAGCTCCTAATGCAACTGGAACAGGATGGACAATTACAAATTCCGACCATGCAGTTGCCGGTCAAATATCATCTGCTACTAATTATTCTTTTGGTGTTTTTGGCTCTACAAAAGGAGGAACTCCTACAGGGGGAGTAATTGGATATTATGAACCTACGGGGGCTTGGGGATCCCTTGGTTATCGAAGTACAGCTCCTAATAACTATGGCGGTTATGGAACTACTGTTTGGGGAAATGGTACTGGTAAAATTATGCAAGGCAGCATAGCAGTTGATGGTATTGGAAGCGGATGGTATGGCGGCATTATGGGTAGCTGGGTTCGTGGTGATATCTATGGTATGACTGTTAAAGGAAATAGGTATAGTTTATATGTAGATGGTCAAACGTACACCAATGATGTAATTGTCCAACTAAGCAATAGTGATGGTATTGCTAATGGCAAGTCAATTCAAAAAGAAGAACGCATTGCTTCTTATGTACCCACTTCAATGAGTGTGGATGTGTATGCCAGAGGAACAGCCAGACTAATAAATGGGAAAGCCACTATTGAATATCCTGAAAATTTCAAAAAACTTGTTTCAACCACCGAACCGGTTATAGTAACAGTTACCGCAATAGGCGAATGTAATGGACTGCATCTTGAAAAAGCAGAAGTTGTAGGGGGAAAAGTTACAGCAAATCATAGCTTTACTGTGTCTGAAAATGCTAAAGGAAGATCGAATGTGGAATTTACCTGGATTGCGATAGGAACACGTAATGGTTATGAAAACCCGCAAGTAACTAAAGAACTTTTAGCTCCCGATTATGATAATAATATGAATGATGTTATGCATAACGAAAATGATACATTAAACCCCGGCAAACCAATATGGTGGGATGGAAAAACTTTGCATTTTACTCCTTTGCCCATGTCTGGCAATACCCCACCGAATAATATAGGAAATGTTCCGGTAAATATTAATCAGAATTCCGGAATTAAACCAAAAGAAGGGCATTAATTGGAACAGAGAAATATAGTAGGCAGATAGCAGTCAGTAAATGAAGAGTAGCATACAGTAACGAATAAAAGCGTACAGTAAATGAACCAAGGTATACAGTAAACGGTGAACAGTAATCAGTGAAACGTGATAACTTTGGGACTTAGCGTGAAATAATGAAAAAAAGGCATTCCATATTGAAATTTTATAGAGTTATCATGCTGGTAGCAGGCTTGGCTATGGGTAATATGGATTTTGCCCAAAATAATGCACTTACTATTAAAGGCGCTGCTTATGTTATTATACATGGGGGAGGCACAAGTGGTACGTCCGTTCGTGTAATTGTTAATCAATCAAATTATCTGGGGATAACCCAACAAACAGCTAATCAGGGAGGGATAATTTCCGAAGGCGAATGGAATTATATACAATGGAATTTAGGAACCTCAACAAGCAACCCTAACGCTTATACCATACCTTATGTTTATTATGATGGCTCTGCATATAACCAAATTCCTTTTTCCATGAATATTACAGGCGCCGGTGTGGGTGGAAGCAACATGCTGTTTTCAACATACCATACAGCATCATGGGATAATACACCATATGCGACGTATAATGGAACTAACCAAATAAGTAATGTAAATTTACAAAATACTTCACCTGGAGTTGATGATTCTAAATATCTGGTAGATAGGTGGTGGATAGTGGATGCTTTAAGTTATGCTACAAAACCCACAACTACCATGTCTTTTTCGTATGTTGCCGCCGAAGCGGGAGGTTCAAACTTGCTTGCTCAAGCGAATCTTGAAGCCCAGCCATATAATAGTACTGCAGGACATTGGGATCCGACATTACTATATGGTTCTTATAATGCAGGCCCACCTTTAAAAGTTATCGGTGCTTCCCCACCTGCCGCAGATCTTTTTCGTGCATGGGTATTGGTGGATAAAACTGAGCCTCTTCCTATAGAATTGCTTTCTTTTAATGCTGTTTGTGAAGGTAATAAAGTAAGTCTTACCTGGTCCACTGCTTCTGAAACCAATAATGATTATTTTACTATTGAACGCAGTGATGATGCTCAAACATGGGTAACGGTTGCTACAATTCCCGGCGCCGGTAACAGCAACACTACCCTTTATTATAGTGCAATTGATAACCAACCATATCCTGATTATACCTATTACCGTTTAAAACAAACCGATTATAATGGCGCTTTTACATATAGCAAAGTGGTTGTAGCCGGGTGTGGCACCCAAACTCCTTTTAACATTGTTTCCATTTATCAAAATCAGCAGGGGAACATTATTTTATCATTTTCAGCAGATGAAGGTGAACAATATACATATGTCCTTTATGATATAAGGGGAAGGTTGCTGCAAAATAAATCAGCACAAGCGGTTGCCGGAATGAACGAAGTTCATATTATTACACAAGGCATGAGCGAAGGAATTTACATCGTAACGTTGCAAAACGAAACAAAATCCTTCAGCAAAAAAATCTTCCTTAGCGACCAATACTAAAAACAGGTAATTCTTAAAATAATCAATACAATAAATTTGTTGTATTTGATACGTAATATTTTTTTAAAATAACTACCTTTGATGTTGATAGATTGTTCGTTAAAGAATTGTTAAAGACCTTGATTTTTATAAAAAAAAGTTGTAATTTTGTATAGTTAATTTTGTTAATTCGATTATGCCAAAGCAAAAATGAAAACAATTATTAAAATAACATTATTGTTCTTGGTTTTTTGCTTTTTCTGTGATAAAAAGAAAAACACTGACGTTGAAATTCATGCAGTATTAGCTGCTCCCGCTTCAGAACTTCAGGATTTTGATCAGCCCATGGAAGCTGCTGCTTTTGAATTTGAACGAACAAAAGATCCAGCGTTAGGTTATGTTCCAAGAGAAAGATTGTATAAGGCTTCCGAATATACTAAGACATTAAAATCCAGCCATACTGCCATCCAGTTACTTGGAGCTACATATAATATGACATGGACAGAGAGAGGGCCAAATAATTGGGGCGGAAGGACAAGAGCAATAATGGTAGATCCTAATGATGCCACTAAAAAAACAATATGGGCCGGTGGTGTTGACGGCGGGTTATGGAAAACTACTGATATTACTGTTGCAAATCCGGTTTGGACCCAGGTAAATGATTTCTTTTCCAATTTGGCTGTAACTGCCATTGCATTTAATCCTGCTAATATGCAGGTTATGTATTTTGGAACAGGCGAAGGCTGGTATAATGCAGATGCAGTTCAAGGCGATGGCATTTGGAAATCTACTGACGGAGGTAATTCATGGAGCCAGCTGCCTAGCACTACAGGCAATACTTTTTGGTTTGTAAATAAAATTGCTGTTGATGCATCAGGAAATGTTTATGCGGCAACACGAGGGCAATATTGTAACACATGCGGAATTTTTAAATCAACAGATGGCGGCACCAGTTGGACTTTGGTGCTATATGATGCAACTTGTACAACCAGTTATTATGGTGCAGATATAGAGATTGCAGCTGATGGTACCTTATATGCAAGTTTGGGGATTTTTAATCAGGGAAGCGTTTATAAATCTGCAACGGGTAATTCTGGTACCTGGACTAAACTAAACACAGGAGGCGCCAGTGGTTTTCCTACCACAGGTTTTTACCGGGTGGAACTTGCCTGTGCTCCTTCCAATGCCAATACTGTTTATGCTTTGACACAAAGTTCTTCTACATATGGAATTTACAATATTTATAAAACTACTAATGCAGGAACTAGTTGGACTACGATAACTCTTCCAACTAATAATACTTCTTGTGATAATTCTGAATTTACAAATGGCCAAGCATGGTATGATTTAATAGCTGCAGTAGACCCCAATAGTTCCACCACTTTATTTGTCGGCGGATTAAATATATTTAAGTCAACAAATGCCGGTTCAAGTTGGACACAAATTTCACAATGGTACGGTGGTTGTAGTTTCCAATATGTTCATTCCGATCAGCATGCTATTGTTTTTCAACCCGGTAGTTCTGATGTAATATATTTCGGTAACGACGGTGGTATTTATCGTGCGGCAAATGGTACAGCTGGCGTACCTACTATTACAGCAAAGAATTCATCTTATAATATTACACAATTTTATTCTGTAGCTATTCATCCAACAATGACTAATTACTTTTTGGCCGGCGCACAAGATAATGGTTCACATCAGTTTACAACAGCTGGAATTAATTCCACTACACAAGTAACAGGAGGTGATGGCGCTTTTTGTCAGATTGATCAAAATAATGCGAATTATCAGTTCACGTCCTATGTATATAGTAATTATTACGTCTCTGCAAACAGCGGGAGTTCTTGGACAGGATACTCTTGGGGTAATCATGGTCAATTTATTAATCCTACAGATTATGATAATACTCAGTTTAAGCTTTATTGCGGGTGGGATGCCGGATACTATTTTTTCTGGGACAATCCACGGACTGGTAATACTGGTTATACGGTAAGTGTTGGAACCTTTAATAGCGGAAAGGTAACAGCAGTAACTGTTTCTCCTAATACTGCTGCCAGAGTATTTTTTGGATTAGCTAATGGCAGAGTCGTAAGAGTTGATAATGCAGCAACTTCACCTGTCGCAACACTAATAGGAACTCCTGTTGCTGGGGCAAGTGTTTCTTGTATTTGTGTTGAGCAGGGGAATGATAATCATATAATAATTACATATTCAAATTATGGTGTTACTAGTGTTTGGGAAACAACAAATGGAGGAACTTCATGGACTTCAGTAGAGGGTAATTTGCCAGATATGCCTGTACGTTGGGCTGTATTCAATCCATACACTAATACTCAATTATTCTTAGCAACTGAACTTGGAGTATGGATTGCAACATTGAATGGAGCATCAACTACCTGGGTTCCTATAAACACAGGACTTGCTAATGTTCGTGTGGATATGATTAAAGTTAGAAATTCAGATAAGTTAATAGCAGTTGCAACACACGGCAGAGGTTTATTTACATCAACAGTTCCATCGAATTTACCCATTGAACTCCTTTCTTTCAATACAGTATGTGAAGGTAATAATGTTAGTCTTAACTGGTCAACGGCCAGCGAAACTAATAACGATTTCTTTATAGTAGAACGCAGCAAAGATGCACAAACATGGGAAATTGTTACTACAACACCTGGCGCAGGCAACAGCAACTCTACGCTGTATTACAGCGCGACAGACATCCAACCATATCCTGATTATACCTATTACCGTTTAAAACAAACCGATTATAATGGTGCTTTTACATATAGCAATGTGGTTGTAGCCGGGTGTGGCACCCGAACTCCTTTTAATTTGGTTTCCATTTATCAAAATCAGCAGGGGAACATTGTTTTATCATTTACAGCAGATGAAGGCGAACAATATATATATATCCTTTATGATATTAGGGGAAGAATGCTGCAAAATAAATCAGCACAGGCGGTAGCAGGAATAAACGAAGTTCATATTAATACACAAGGCATGAGCGAAGGAATATACATAGTTACATTGCAAAACGCAACAAAGCTAATCAGCAAAAAGGTCTTTATCAATAATCAATATTAAATTTTTTTCCTCTGCTAATTATTCTCCCCTGCATTCAAATCATTTGTATTTTAGCAGGTG
>JBEKEO010000153.1:0-7493 GCA_050013795.1 Bacteroidales bacterium | reverse complement strand
AATTTACAATAGATTCAATTCATAAGGGTACAATTATTTCATCCGGCGAAAAAGGAGTAGTTGTTTTATTGCCCTATGGTGTTGAAGGTTTTGCTCCTCTTCGCCATATTATAAAAGAAGACGGTACAACTGCCAAGGTTGATGATACACTCGATTTTAAAGTGATTGAATTTTCTAAGGAAAATAAAAAGATTCTCGTTTCTCACACTAAAATTGCACAGGATAAAATTTCTGCAGAAAAATCTACTGAGAAATCCGTAGAAAAATCTAAAGAAAAAACAACTAAGAAAGCTGTGAAAAAGATAAAGGATAATCTCGAAAAAACAACTCTTGGCGATATTGATGTTCTTGCAAACCTGAAAGCCGATATGGATCAGACCGAAAAAGATATTAAAAAAACCAAAGAGAAAAAAGTAAAAAGTGAAGTTACTCCAGTAGTAAACGAAGAACCACCTATAGAGGTAAATGATGTGATTCATACAGAAGAAAAGAATGATTTACCTATTATTGAGGAAAAGATTGAGCCTCCTATAGAAGAGAAGAAGGAAACAGGAGAAGAACCACAGCAATAATCTTTATTGATTAAAATTAATCCCTTCGTTATTAACGAGGGGATTTTTATTTATAATACTTCTCCTAAATAATGTAGTCTATACAACTTTTACGTTTCTATTTCATCTTTCATACGAAATAGTAAGGATAAAAAGAAATAATAAAAAGTCGTTAAATGAATATTTTTTTTATTACATTTGTGCTTATACAAGAAATCATAATAACTTAAAACTATAAATTATGAAAAGAAAACTACTTTTAACTGCAGCCATCTTTATTTTGGGAGTTATACTGCTAAAAGCGCAATGCACGCCCGGCAGTTATACACAGGAAGGTATTTATCCCGATACCATTACCAATTTGCCCAAAGCATATGTGAGCTACCCCTATAGCACAACAATAACTTGTGTTGTACCTTTAGATACTGTTTCGATTGTTACCTGGACTGTTGATTCTATAGGTGTTACCGGGATGAATGGCCTGCCGGCAGGGTTCTCATACGCCACGAACACGGCAAGCGGTTACTGGCATGGAGGTACGAAAGGATGTATGTTAATTTCCGGTACTGCCACATCAGGAGAGATTGGCATTCACAGGCTTAAAATTTATACAAAAACTTATGTTACTAATTCTACTTTAGGTAACCAGACGCAATTAGATACTGCAATCGGGTACAGAATCAATATCCAGGATTCAGTTTTAGCAGGAATAAATAATGGAAATGAACAGGGTGGAATTTCATTTATTGTAAATACTGATCCCTATTATAATTCTATTAATGTGAAAATTCACTCTGAATCACTTATTAATGATGCTTCAATAATTATTTATGATATTACGGGAAGAGAATTAATGCATTTAAATGATTTAAATGGCAACGATTTCATGATAAATAAAGGCAATTTGTCGAATGGAATTTATATCATTTCGTTAATAAGCGAACAAAAGATCATTGCCCGTAGAAAATTTATTATAGGATAATTAACAGGCAAACGGTTTTATTATACATGAACCTTTTAATTACATTAATTAATTACTAATTAAATACTGTAACTTATGTTAAAAAAACTACTCTTATCCATTGTATTTGTAATTTCGGGAATTATCCTGCTTGATGCGCAGTGTACAAATATCACTTACACTTCGCCGGGGCTTCATCCCGATACGATGCGACATGCCCACGCAACAGTTCTTTATGGCGATACATTAACCGTTATTGTACCTAAAGATACCACAGTCCCTATTTTTGGTACACTTCCTATTGATTCAGTCGTTTTAAATTCAATAACAGGCCTGCCTGCAGGCTTTGCTTATCATCCCAGCGCCCATCACTGGGTTGGTAACACTTCAGGATGCATTTATTTTTCAGGAACCCCGACGCATTTGGAGGCTATAAGCAATGGCGGGATTTACCCTCTTGCTTTAAATTTTACAGGTTACAGTTCAATAGGTAGTTACTCTTATGCTGATCCTGATACGCTTTTTATTAAAAATGATACTATTTCGGGTAATGAGCAATGTACGAACATAATTTATACCACATCAGGGCTTCATCCTGATTCAGTGCGGCATGGCAAAGCAAATGTTCATTATGGCGATACCCTTACAATGGTTATACCTGCCGATACTACTATTGGTGTGAATACTTATTCCGTCGATTCAATCGTTTTTGTATCCATAACCGGTTTACCTTCAGGTTTTACTTCCACTCCAAGTAATCATCGCTGGCTGGGTTCATCCAAGGGATGTATATTAATTTCGGGAACCCCGACACGTGCCGAAGCTGAAGCAAATGGAGGGATTTATCCCCTTGTGATTAATTTTAATGGCTTTGGTAAACATCTGAGTACGCCCTGCACTATTCCTCTGTCTGCCGTTACCAGCGATACGCTGATTATAAAAAATGATTCTGTTCTAATTACGCAATGCACAAACATACTGTATAACAATCCGGGTCTTCATCCTGATTCCGTAAGACATGCTTTTGTGAATGTACTTTACGGTGATACTCTTACTCTTGTTGTTCCGGCAGATACTAGCATTTCAGGGCATAATGTTCCCATCGATTCCCTTGTGCTTACTTCCATTGCAGGCTTGCCTTCAGGATTTACATACACTTCCAACTCCCATCACTGGCCGGCATCAACCAAAGGGTGTATCTTTATTTCGGGAACGCCTACTTATCTTGAAGCACTTACCAATGGCGGAATTTATCCCCTTGTTATTAATTTTAAAGGTTATGGAGGAAGTTACAATCAGGCTTTTCTCATTACCAGCGACACAATTAAAATAAAAGGAGCTTCCGGTTTACAGTGTACAAATATTACCTATATTACATCAGGGCTGCATCCTGACTCAGTGCGGCATGGCTATGTGAATGTTCTTTATGGCGATACTCTCACTATGATTGTTCCTGCCGATACTAATATCGGAGTTACAGTTTCTATTGATTCAATTGCCCTAACTTCTATTACAGGTTTGCCGTCGAGTATTACATATCATCCCAATGCTCATCACTGGCCCGGTTCAAGTTACGGATGCATTTACTTGGCAGGAACTCCTACTATTACCGATTTTATTACACAAAGCGGAATTTATCCACTTACTATTAATATGTATGGCTGGGGCAAGTTGGGCGCTTCGCCTTATAGTTCTCCATTAACTGCCATTAAAAGCGATACGCTTGTTATAACAAATAATATTATAACCGGTATTAATGATTATGCGCAAAACAACGGGGTTACTTTTTTTACCCGTTACGACCAGTCTAATAATTCTGTTGTTATTGAAGTTCATTCTTTGACGGAAATCAATAATGCCTCGCTTATTATTAATGATATTACCGGAAGGGAATTGATGCGTTTAAATAATTTAACCGGCACCGATTTCATTATTAATAAAGGCAATCTTACCAATGGAGTTTACATTATTTCGTTACTAAACAACCAAAAGATAATTGCGCGTGGAAAAGTGATTATCGGATAAGTAATTTATAATCTGGATTAAGTTCCAGTTTGCTGGAAGGCAATGTATTAAATTATCGTTCTTTGAATTATTTATTATTAAGCATAACTGCTTCAGTTGGTAATGCGAATAGCGTAAATCTTGCAAGCAATTCAATTATACGCTGTTATGTTATGATATTATCGCTTTCAAAGGTGAAAAATACCTTTGCAGAAATGGTTTATGCACGTGCATAAGCTACAAATGTACATGCAAAAATCGTTTCTGCACATGCTGAAACCATTTATGAGTGTGCTGAAGTGACGAATGAATGTGCAGAAGTCATAAATGCACGTGCAGATGAAGCTAATGCACGCTTCAATGGAACAAATGCACGCTTCAATGGAACAAATGCACGCTTCAACGAAGCAAATGCACATGCAGAAATAACACTCGCTCAGGCAGACGAAGCAAATGCACGTGCAAATGTAACACTTGCTTATGCAAATGCCATAAATGCAAAAGCATTAGCCGTATCTGCACGTGCATTAGTTGTGTATGCAGACATTAATAATGCTAAAACAAACACCATTAATTTATCATAATTTAAATAATTTTCATACTTTTGTAATCGCACAGAAAACTAATTTATTAATAACTTAAAACCATAAATTATGAAAAGAAAATTACTTTTAACTATCGTATTTGCAATTTCGGGAATTATCCTGGTAAATGCACAATGCACAAATGTTGTTTATACTATGCATGGGATACACCCTGATTCGCTGCGACATGCAGATGCAACCGTGCCATATCACGACACACTAACTCTTATCGTTCCAACAGATACGGTTATAAGTTCAATACCTGTTACTATTGATTCAGTTTCATTAGATTCAATTTCGCATTTACCGTCGGGATTTATTGCTACTCCCAATGCTGCATACTGGCATGGCGGACACACAGGATGCATATATATTACGGGCACTCCCACTCATACACAGGCAGGTGTTATTGACAGTGTTTATTTAAATATCATGACCTATATCCAATTCTATACATCGTTGGGAACCGTAGGCTGGCCTGTTGACACTCTTACTCTTACTGTTTATAACAATACCGATGGAGTTATTGAATATAATAACTCTAAATTCAGCCTATCGCAAAATTCTCCCAACCCTTTTTCATTAAATACTATAATCAATTTTACATCGCCTGATGCCGAAAACTGCCAGTTTACCGTTTATAATGTGTTGGGAGATATTGTTTACAGACAACCTATTGCTGCAAAAACAGGGATGAACACTATACAGTATTCAGCTGCAAACCTTCCTTCCGGCATTTATTTGTATAAATTAAGCAATGCTGTACAAACCATAACCAGGAGAATGATAGTGGAAGGGAGATAATGTCATTTAAATTAACGGTTTTAGGTTGCAGTTCGGCAACCCCTACATTAATCCGACATTCAAGCGCTCAGGTACTCAACGTAAATGAGCGCTTGTTTTTGATAGACTGCGGTGAAGGGGCCCAGATACAAATGCGCAAATTCAAGATCAAATTCCAGCGCATCGACCATATTTTTATCAGTCACTTGCATGGCGATCATTACCTGGGTTTAATGGGTTTATTGTTTACTTTGCATTTACTTGGAAGGAAAAAGGAAATACATATCTATTCCGATCCAGACCTGAAAGGGATTATTGATATGCAGCTCGAAATTTCTAAAACCACCTTGCTTTACCCGTTGGAATTTCATGCTATTGACAGTACACAAGCGGAAGTTATATTCCACGATGACCTGATTTCAGTGAAAACTATACCCCTTGACCACCGTATTCCCACTGTGGGCTTTCTGTTCAGTGAAATGCCCAAAGACAGGAAAATAAAAAAGGAAGTGATAGCCAACATGGATATCCCTGTAGAAGAGTACGAAAAAATAAAACATGGCGCTGATTATATTGATAAAACCGGAAAAAAATATAAAAATTCTGAACTTACAAGTGATGCTCTGGCTCCTGTAAGCTATGCCTATTGCAGCGATACAGGTTATACCGAATCATATCTTCCATTGATTAAAGGTGTTGACCTCCTTTATCACGAAGCGACTTTTATGCACGATAAGGTTAAAAGCGCAAGGGAAAAATTTCATTGCACTACCATCGATGCTGCAACTATTGCAAAAAAGGCTAAAGTCAAACAATTGATGCTGGGTCATTATTCGGCAAGATATGATGATCTGCAGCCGCTGTTAGTTGAAGCAAAAACGATATTTGAAAACACTATTCTTGCTGAAGAAGGATTGGTTTATAACATTTAAATATTTTATACAAACTATGATACTTATTGCAGATAGCGGTGCTACCAAAACTGATTGGCGTGTTTTGTATAGCAGGCAGGATATAAGGCCATTTCAGACAAACGGTTTCAACCCTTTTTTTGTTGACACTCCGCATATTAAAAAAGAAGTCGATAAAGAACTTATTCCTTTTATCGACAGCAAAGGAGTTACAGAAGTTTACTTTTATGGAGCAGGATGCTCTTCAACTGAGAAAAGTATAATTGTTGAAGATGGACTGATACCTTTATTTTCTTCTGCAAGGATAAAAGTCAATGATGACCTTTTGGGAGCGGCGCGGGCATTGTGCGGACACAGCGAAGGCATTGCATGTATATTGGGAACAGGCTCCAATTCCTGTCTCTTTGATGGTAAGAACATTGTTGAAAACTTGCCTTCTCTTGGCTATATGCTCGGCGATGAAGGAAGCGGTGCTTATTTGGGTAAGAAATTACTTAAAGAAGTATTATCAATGACAGCGCCATTGAATATAAGGGAATTGTTTGAGAAAAAGTACAATTATAGCAGCGTTGACATTCTTTCACATTTGTATAAACAGGAGTTTCCAAGTCGTTTCCTTGCATCATTTACAAGCTTTATTTCCGAGAATATGAATGATGCATACATTCAGGGAATACTAAAAACTTCTTTTATTGATTTCTTTGAGACACAGGTGCTGAAATACTCCAGGCACAAGGAAGTACCTGTGTTTTGTACGGGTTCTGTAGCATTTTATTTCTCTGATATTTTGAAAGAAGTTGCAAATGAAAAAGGAATTCAGATAAAGAACATTGTACAGTCACCCATAGACGGTCTAACGGAGTATCATCTTGTTGATCTCGAGAAATTCACTGCTATAAAATATTCATCTGATATGGAAAAATAACATCAAAGATTATATGTAATTTTTTAAAAGATGTTATTTTAACTGCATGGAATCAACAATACCCTTGATCTTGTTATCAAGTATAGCATTGGTTTCTTCAAATATAGAGGCATCAGTAAGTGGCGCTTTCACCCCGAAATAGAATTTTATCTTTGGTTCCGTTCCCGAAGGGCGAACAGTTATTTTGCTTCCATCCTTCAGGAAGAATTGCAGTACATCGGATGTTGGCAGGTTAATGGCTTTCTTTGTTCCGGCTATAATGTCAAATTCTTTCTGTAAGTGGTAATCTTTTATTAAGGTAACATCCTGTCCGTTAATCTTTAGCGGTGGTGTTTTCCGGTAATCTACCATCATCTGCTTAATTTCTTCGGCACCCTCTTTTCCTTTCCTTGTAAGCGAAAGCAGAGTTTCCTTATACAGCCCGAATTGAGTGTAAATGTCAATCAACAGCTGGTACATTGTTTTGCCTTTGCTTGCTGCCCATGCAGCAGTTTCGGCTATCATGCAGCAAGATATCACTGCATCCTTATCTCTTACAAAATCCCCTACAAGGTAGCCATAGCTTTCCTCGCCTCCGCCAATGAATATTTTCTTTCCTTCATTTTGTTTGATGATTTCAGCAATATATTTGAAGCCCGTAAGCACATCTATACTTTCCACACCAAGCGAGTTGGCTATGTCTTTAAGTAGTTCAGAGGTAACAATTGTTTTTACGATATATTCTTTGCCTGTTAGCTTTTGCTTTTCCTTCCATGCATTCACCAGGTAATAGAT
>JBEKEO010000152.1:0-7570 GCA_050013795.1 Bacteroidales bacterium | reverse complement strand
TGCCAAGAATTCACATCTATAGAAACATAATGAATAACAGCATAAATTTTTCCATTTCAAAAATATTAAAATAAGATAAATGTTAAATTAATAAGAGATTAAGAATGAATTAAAAACAGATTAATAGTATTCAAACAAAAACATCATATTCATATAGAGGTTGGAGTTATAGCATATATGGGTCAATAAATATATTTACTTAATCAACCATTTTGCGGTTTTGGTTTATTAAATAAGTGATAATAAATAACCTGTTAATGAGCCGACAATTACAATCAAGGCACTATTTATTTTCCTGAAACCAAAAGCCAGAATAAGACTGGCCACGGAAATTAAAATTGTTCGCCAGCCAACTATAGCGTCTTTGCCCAGTTGATAACAAATTGCAATGATTATGGAAACAGAAGCAATATTTACCGCATCTAAAAATGCAGAAAACAGTTTCGAGTTTCTCATCTTTTTAACAAAGGGATTGAGCAAGGCTACAAATACAAATGAAGGTAAAAAAATACCAATTGTAGAAACGACAGCGCCTGCCAATCCATTTATTTGATAACCGATAAATGTTACTGAAGAAAAAACAGGTCCCGGTGTAAACTGGCCAACAGCAATCGCATCTATTAACTGTTGCCGCGATAAGAGACCATTGGATACTAATTCAGAATCGAGGAAAGCAAACAACACATAACCGCTGCCATAAAGAATGGCGCCTATTTTCAGAAATGACAAGAATAACTTCAGATTGAGAGCGGATATAACTGTTGTATTTGAAATTTGCAGGAACGTAAGCGGAAAAATACTTTTTAATGAACTGAGCTTATTATTTCTTATTGCTGCCAAAGCTAATGCAAACAATCCCGCTCCAAACATCACATAAATCACATTAATTCCAATTAGGCAAAGGGCAAGGGAAATAACGCCAATGATACCCAGTTCAATTGTTTTTAATGATTTTTTTGCAAGCGGGTATATGGCTGCAAGTATGATGGCAATAATAGCAGGTTTAATTCCATAAATAAAAGGCTGCCATTTGGGTATTTGCCCATATTGTTTGTAAAGCCAGGCAAAACATAGTGTTATAATAACTGCGGGAAGAATAAAACAAATACCAGCCACTATCAAGCCTTTCCATCCTGCTTTTTCATGACCTATGTGAATGGCCATTTCTGTGCTGTTTGGCCCGGGTATTAGGTTAGTGGCACCCATCAGATCTAAAAAATGCTGTTCATTTAACCATTTTCGCTTCTTCACCATTTCATTTTCCATCATAGCAATATGTGCAGCAGGACCGCCAAAAGAAATCGTTCCCATCTTAAGAAATAAAAGAGCTATTTCTTTCAGTATTTTATTATCCTGTTTTTCACCAGATTTCATGATGTCTTCTTATTCCCGGTTAAATTAAACTGTCCATAGCAGGCCGGCATAGGTGCTTGTGAAACTTTCATTTATCAAGCTATGACCAACAGAAAAAATGATATGAAACCTTTTGGTTACATTAATAAACCCGCCTGTATTTATTGCTGCTACCGATTTGTTTCCTACGGCATCAGATGAATGATAATAAAGTTCTCCTCCCAGGGTAATAACACTAGATATGTCATACTGTATTTCCCATCCCGAGAATATCCAATTCTTATTGTTAATGCCGGGATTAATCCAATAACCTCCGCCACCATATGTTGTAAGGTTTCCCCATGTTTTCTGCAACCACACAGGGATAAATACCTTAGATTCTCCATTGCCAAATTTATTATTGCTAATCGTTGGGATTTCAATGATAGGAAATGTGCCTATCTGGGGCGATGTCTTTGTCTCCTGCATAAACCGATATTTTATGCCAAACTCTGTATAGGAATATCCAAAATTTATATTATCATTTTGTTTGGTATAAACATAATTCATTGGCAGAAGCAGGTGAACTTGCACATTCGGTAGTAGCCCGTAATTCATTTCTAAATGAGGCGATGTTCCCGACCATGCACCCTGCTGGAATATGTTCATCGTAGAAATATAATACTCCCAATGTTTAAATTGAACTGGCTCAGGGTCGTCTGTATTGAAAGGAGGACCGCCATAAGACTGCCGGGCAAGCAGCAATATCAATGCAAATATGAAAGTTAAATATTTGATCCCATGTTTGTACATCATTCATGTTTTAAAAGATTGAAAAATATTCCAATCTGCCGACCACTTTCCTCCACCTGATATAAGAAGGTAAACAAGGAGTATGGTTAAGGCGAAATCAACCCTGTATTCGTGCGCTGTTACCCAAAAACCTTTCTGCAAAAGCATAGGATATTTGGTGGTGATAAATGCTGTAATCATTATAATGAGCAGTGGAATGGAAGCAAGGCGTGTGAATAATCCTATCAACAACAATATGCCGCAAATAATTTCAAAAGTTGCGGTGAAATATGCCCAGAAAGCAGCATTGCTGAAGCCTATTTTTAAGAACCTACCCGTTCCTAGCAGTTCGGGGAATACATATTTTTGTATGCCTTCCGATAAGAAAATAAGCCCTACTACAATCCTTACCAGTATTGTCTTATTATCATTAACTGTACTTAAAATAGAAGGTCTTAATTTATTTTTCGTCTTCATGATTATTAAAATAGGTTCTATTTTACACTTGTATATATTAAGATGTTTTGACTTTGAAAAGATTTTGTAATGCCTATGGCAAAGCTTTTCACCAACCAAATACAAAGGTTTATAATTATTGAGAATAATTGATTAAGAGCAGATTAAGAATGAATTAAAAACAGATTAATAAATAATTATTAATCAAAACAGGACAAAATAACAAATGCGAGGAGTATTTACAATTGCATTTGCATTCATTCCTCTTCTCTCATCACATAACCAAACCCCACAAGAGTATGAATAAGTTTTGGAGAGAAATCTTTGTCAATTTTATTTCTGAGGGAGTTAATATGAACGTCAATTACATTGGTTCCGGTGTTAAATGAAAAGCCCCATATCTTCTCTGCCATTTCAACCCTGTCGAATACTTTCCCTTTATTGGTTAATAAAAGTTCAAGAATGGAATACTCTTTTGAGGTAAGCTTAATTTCTTTACCTTTTCTTTTCACTTTCTTTGAAACAGTATCCATTTCAAGGTCTGCAATTTTCAAAGCTGGTGCAATGATAGTTTCTGTATGCCTTCTGTCTAAGGCTTTAATTCTGGCAAGAAGTTCTTTAAAACTGAATGGTTTTACCAAATAATCATCGGCTCCGCAATCAAAACCTGCAATCTTATCATCCACCGTATCTAATGATGTGAGCATTATAACAGGAGTAGTTATATTGGCATTGCGTATCTTTTTGCATAATTCCAGTCCGCTGATCCCGGGAATAATAACATCTAAAATAATGATATCAAATTCTTTTTTAAAGACAATCTTTTCAGCCATTGCGCTGTCATAAGCCACCGTTACATTGTAATCGCTGTCTTCTAAACCAAGTTTCACAAAAGATGAAATCTTAGGGTCGTCTTCAACTAAAAGGATTTTCATATTACTTATTGATCAAATGTAATAATCAATTAAAAAATTAACTTGCAGTATTTTTATACAAAAATACTATTTTTTTTCAATCGCTAAAAATGGTATATTTGCCATATGTGTGATTTGCAATGTGAATTGATATCATTAATGGAATTGATAATCTCTGTTTAATTTTACCAATCACATAATGAATTTACGTTAGAATTTTAATATTATGAGAAATTTAAAAGATAATAATATCTACAGGTTATTCCTGATCATGACAATAGTTTTGCTTTTTCTGACAGGCATTTCCATAGTAATTATTTATAATACCATTAATTCCGGAAAAAGAACCTTATTGAAAGAGTTGTGTGAAAACCAGTCGGAGATCATCAAATCCATATATAAAGAAACAATGGATACAAAAGCTGTACTGGATGTTTTATACAAACAAAAGGAAATAACCAAAGGATTGGGAAACACGGGCGAATACACCATTGGCTATGCAAAAAATGATTCCATTTACTTTTTATTAAGAATGCGGTCGGATATAAGGCCGAACCTTAATCCTATTTCACTTAAATCGGATTTAGCTATTCCGTTACAATATGCACTGTCAAAAAACACAGGTTTTATAAAGGGTTTGGATTATAGCGGTATAGAGGTTTTAGCTTATTGTATTTATATTCCTGAGCTCAAATGGGGCATAGTGACAAAAATGAATATTACGGAAGTGAATATGCCTTTTTACAAAGCTTCAGTGTTTACACTTTTAATTTCAATTATTCTTATTCTGGTAGCCACGATAATCTTCAGAAGAGCTTCCCGAACCATAAATAAAAAGATAGAAAACAGTGAAGAAAATTATTGGCGATTATTTGAGTATTCGGCTATTCCTATATGGAAGGAGGATTATTCTGAAATTAAAAAGCATTTTGACCAGCTTAGGTCATCAGGAGTTAAAGACTTCAGGGATTACTTTGAAACACATAATGACGAAATAAGTCATCTGGCGTCTTTGATAAAAGTGGTTGATATCAATCAAAAAAGCGTGGAGTTTTTTGAAGCAGAAAGCAAGGAAAGAGTAATAAAAAATATGCTTTTTTATTTTAATGAAGAATCACTTAAAGTTTTCCGAGAGGAACTTATTGTCCTTGCTGAAGGTGGCAAACGATTTGAATGTGAAATGCCAATCAGAACATTATCCGGAGATATCAAGACTTTAGATATGCATCTTTCCGTAGTAAAAGGATACGAAGACACGTTGTCCAATGTTTTGGTTTCATTTATTGATATAACCGACAGGAAAAAAAATGAAGAGAAACTTATCCGTTCAAGGGAAGAATGGATAGAAACATTCGATCTGATTCCGGATATGATCACCATACTTGACAAAAAGAATAAGATTTTACGTGCCAATAAAGCAGCCACAGAAAAACTCGGAACTTCAAAGAAGAATATCCTGGGTTCGCATTGTTTTCAATGTGTTCACGGGAAGCAGGAATCTCCTTCATTTTGCCCGCATGCAATGATGCTTAAGGATGGCAAAGAACATATGGCTGATTTTTATGAAGAAAAACTCGGAATGGATATGCTGGTGAGTGTTACACCCATTTATGATAAGGATGGGAATATAACAGGTTCTGTGCATATAGCCCGCGATATTACAGAACATAAGAAAAAAGAAAAGGAACTGAATAAACTCAACAGAACTCTTGATGCACTTAGCCGAAGCAGCCAGGAAATGACAAGGGCAAAAAATGAGTTGCTCTTTTTAAATGAAGTGTGCAATATTATCATAAATTATTGCGGGTACATGATGGTTTGGATAGGTTATGCTGAAGATGACGAAGAAAAAAATGTTAAACCTGTTGCTTTTTCAGGTTTTGAAGAAGGCTACCTTGAAACATTAAACATAACATGGGCGGATACTGAAAGGGGTAACGGGCCTACAGGAAGGGCTATCAGAACAGGGGAAATGGCTATATGTAAAAATATGCTTACCGATCCCGCATTCGAACCATGGCGTATAGATGCTATTAAACGGGGATATGCATCTTCTATTGTTTTTCCGTTAATGAATAATAGTAAAACATTCGGAGCAATTACAATTTATTCAAAAGAACCGGATTCTTTTACAGATGATGAAATAGAATTGCTTTCAGAGTTAGCTGATGACCTTGCATACGGAATTACCTCCATCAGAAGCCGTATTGCCCAATCAGAGGCCGAGGAAGCATTAAAGTCGAAAAATGCAGAACTGATTGAACTCAATGCCACCAAAGATAAATTTTTCAATATCATTGCCCACGATATGAAGAACCCTTTTATCAGTCTGATAGGTGCATCAGAGTTACTTTATGAAAATGCGCCTAAATATGATAGTGAAAAAGTAAGCAAATTTGCAAAGATACTTTATGATTCTGCCAAAAGCGGCTTCGATATGCTTGTAAATTTGCTTGAATGGGCAAGGTCGCAGTCGGGAAGCATGGTATTCGATCCTGAAACTATAAACTTAAAGGAACTGATAAAAAAAGTGCTCTCAAATTGCATCGACTATGCCTGCAGCAAGAAAGTGAATCTGAACTTTGATATTGCGGGAAATGTGAAAGTTTATGCTGATAAAAATATGCTTGAAACCGTATTGCGCAACCTTGTAAATAATGCGTTGAAATTTACACCCAAAGGCGGGGATGTTACCGTAAGCACTAAAAATGAGAATGGCGGCGTTGTTATTTCGGTTAAAGATACAGGCATTGGCATTAAGAAAAGCGACTTTGATAAACTGTTCAGAACTGATATTAAATTCAGCAACCCGGGCACAGAACATGAAGGGGGAACAGGTTTAGGATTGCTGCTGTGTAAGGAATTTGTTGAAAAGCATGGCGGCGCTATATGGGTTGAAAGCGAAGTGGATAAAGGCAGCACATTCTACTTCAACCTGAAAAACAGTGAGAATTGAGAAATTGGGATTGAAGAAAAATATTGCTTAAGCTTAATGTTGCAATTCATATATGCCGTTTTGCAAACTACGACAAACGATACTTCGTTTTGTTGCACTCGTCCGAAGACGAGCGCGAACTGGGAAATTGGTAAGTTTTAAAAAGGCTGATGAATTGGTTAAAAACAGAATATCCCCAAAAACAAACATCTGAAATTGCCTGCCGCATGCGTATGGTAAAATGTAACATCATTTACACATTTCAATTGTACATTAAAGAGTGATTTCATTTTTATAATGAAAACACAATGGAAATTAAAAACAGATAATCATAACAAAACCAGTTCGTTTAAAGACTGATCTATAATTATTTGCTGTGATTCTTTTGCAAGAATAATCATTCCGTAGGCGCATATAGCACTGTGGAATGCCTCCACCGGATCGTTATTTTCAAGATAAGCAGCTGCCTCTAAATGTAGTTTCAATGCTTCAGCCAATTGATTTGCAATTTTTTTGTGATTGTCAATTTCTTTTTGATTTTCTTTAGAAGATGATATTTTTGAATAGATGTTCTTTATATGTGTTGCTATGTTTGTCATTTTACATTGATTTTTATAATAATGTAAAATTACTATCCTTTATAGCTTTTATTGTTACACATTTCGGACAAAGATTTACATCTTTCACACATAGCATTGTGCAATAAAAAACGCTTCCTTTATAATGAAAGCGCTATGTAATGTTCAGGATTATAATTTCATCAATGAAGATTATTTATCTATTGTATTTGATTTAATGAAATGAAAGACCAATAGTTGAAACGCCATCTGATATGTCAAGGAAAATTCCAAGCTTGGTATCTAAATGGTATTCTGTCCCGATATGAGCATCAAGAAATAATGGATCATTAGTATGAAAGTGATTCCTTTCGCCCTGATAGTCACTTTCCCATGTTGCATTTACCATAGCAATGCCCACAGAACCTGCTATGTATAGATCCCATTTAGATCCCGTATTAAGTAATCTATTAAAATAGAATTTGCCCTTAAGGCCTGCAGGGATAACTGTTTCGTGATAATAATAATATTTGTATGGAATAATAGACTGAATACACTCTATACCCCAGTAATAATTATTAGTG